>JAZFRU010000444.1:0-6040 GCA_036445815.1 Acidobacteriota bacterium
GTAGCAGCCGCTCTTTAGCCCGGCTACCTCACACCCGCTCTACTGCATCGGCACCATGATCCGTCCTGCCTGTGTTGTGTTCAGTTGGTCTCCTCGGCGTACTACACGAGTACGCCTGCGGGGCCCACCCGTCGCACGCCTTGTCAGGCCGTCCCTTGCGCCGATTCGTGACGACCTGGTGTGAGGCAGTCGGGCTTGAGCGGCTCTTTTTTCTTCTCGTTAAACGTTAAACATTAAACCTTAAACCTCCAACACGGACTCGCTTCGCGAGGCCGCTCCTCCTGGATACCCCCTCGACAGAACCTATCAATCTTGACATTCCCTGGACAGGCCCTCTAATCTGTCGAGGTGAAAAACGGTCCCGCCCACCGTGAGCCTCGCCATCCCATCGGGGTCGTGTGCCGCCGCACCGGTCTCAAACCCGATCTGTTGAGAGCCTGGGAAAAACGCTTTGGGGCTGTCTCGCCGGTTCGCTCCTCCGGTAAATTACGTCTCTATTCCGATGCCGATATTGAAAGACTGCAGCTTCTTCACCGCGCCATTGAAGGGGGGCGTCGAATCGGTCAGATCGTCGCCATGACCAGCCAGGAATTAGAAGATCTGGTAGCCGCAGACAGCCAGGGCAAAGCCAGTGTGAGAACTTTGAGAACCCGGGTCCAAAGACAGGATATTGAGGACCGGATCACCAACTGTCTGGCAGCCATACAGGATCTGGATGCCCGTGAACTGGAAGTCCAGTTGGAAAGTGCAGCGGTTGCCCTGAGCCAACCTCAGTTGCTGAGTCGAGTGGTGGCACCCTTGATGGAACGAATCGGAGACCTGTGGAATCAGGGCTCCTTGAGGGTCGCCCACGAACATCTGGCCTCTGCTGCGGTGAGCGCCTTCCTGGCAGCCATGCTTTCGGACAACCAACCCTCCAATGCGGCTCCCCGGGTCCTGGTCGGCAGTCCCGTGAATCAGGTCCATGAGATGGGAGCCCTGATCATTTCGGTCGCCGCGGCCTTTGAGGGTTGGGCCGTGACCTATCTGGGCCATTCACTGCCGACGGAGGAAATCGCAGCCGCTGTTCTGCAAAAGACTCCTCGGGTGGTGGCGCTGAGTCTCTGCTACCCTCCGGATGATGCCCGCTTGCCGGGGGAGCTTCACAAACTGACTCGTCATCTGAGAGGCGCGACCCTGGTGGTGGGAGGGAGATCAGCCAGGGCCTACCGGGAGGTCCTTCAGGAAATAGGAGCGGTCCTGGCACCGGACCTTTCTCAGTTCCAGGAGATACTCAGAGGTCTGCGATAGCAGGAGAAGATTCGGCCTCCCACATTCCGGATCTCCGGTCAGCGGTCTCACGGACGCTCGCCCGCGTTTAACGTTCCAGGTCCCACGTTCCACGACAAAGCGAGTAGGGGCGCACGGCGTGCGCCCATCCGGATTCGGCGCAGGACTTCATTTTCTCTTTCGTGAAACGTTAAACGTGAAACTTGAAACGCGCTGGTCAAAGACCAGCGCCCGGTCAGCCGGTCAGCTGTCTTTCTATGTGGTGAAAGGACGAATTCATTTCGAGGACCTCAGCAAGCCGCCGAGCACCGTCCGACCCTGACTCAAGGGCCCTTCCTGGCTGTAAAGATTGATCATCTTCACAAGGCGGGGCGACGGATCCAGCGGAAGCCCTGCCGCCTCCAGGTAGCATTCCAGAAAGTGCCGGACCAGGGGATCTGAAGTGGTGAAGGTTCCCGACAGGGAAGTGAGCACCTGAATCAGATCTCGTGCAGTCAGGATATCTTTCAGGAAGCCGGGAAGATGGGGAAGGCGGCGACATTTTTCCAGATCGACGAAAAAAAACCGGGTGCTGATGTTTCTGCGAACCAGAATGTGTCTTGTTTTGAGATCGCCGTGAAAAAATCCCCGGGCATGGAATCTAACCAGTTCCTCGGCCAGTTGTTCCGCCAGTGCAGTCGACAACTCGACAGCAGGGTGAACCTGGTAGACATGGCTGCCCTGTGAAGCGATCTCGGCCACCGATTGAATTTCTCGGGCGATCAGCAGGCTGTGCCAGTTGAGCCACTCATCCTTTTTTTTAACGGCTGCCAGCACTTCCAGGGTGCCAAACCCTTGATCCCGAAGCTTCTCGGAGATTTCGAGACTTTGAAGGGCATAGCAGGAGCGTAGACTGCGACTGACGGAGTTGTTTTTGAAGTAATACGTGAAGCAGGAGTGGGGAGTCTCTTGAAAAGTCAGAGGAGTCCTGAAGATCTGTCGTCCCCGACAGTCCAAAACGAGCTCTGCCCCGGGGAGTTCCCCTGCCTTTTCCGGAGTCTCCAACAGCTGTTCCGGTGGGGAAAACTCGGGATCGATCCATCCGTGATAACGTTTGCCCAGGTAACGCCGGTATCGCATGTCTTCTGTCATCTTATCGGAACCAGCCCGGATGATGCACAGGTTCGGGTCGCGACGCGTAGAGAAGGCACGCACAATCAAGGCCAGCAGCCTTCCACCCTATGGACGCTGGTGAGGATGTGATGCTAACGTAAGAGATTATCCGAACCATGGACCTGAGTGTGGTCATTGTCAACTGGAACAGCGGACCCCATCTGGGGCATCTGCTCGACTCGCTTGCTCCCTTAACGGAAGAGTTGAGAGAAACCTGGGTAGTGGATAATGCTTCCTGGGACTCGAGTTTGGATGGTTGTCGAAGTTCTTCCAGCCTGCGAATGCTGGCTTTCACCGAGAATCGTGGCTTTGCAGGCGCCGCCAACGAAGCCATTTCCCGCTGCGACTCCAGCTTTGTCCTGCTATTGAACCCCGACATTCAAGTCATCCCGGACTCTTTGAGACAACTCTACCAGGAGATGGTGAGCCGGCCCCGGGCCGGGATTGGCTGCGGCTCCCTGAGAGATCGGGAGGGACGCCCTCAGAACGAATTTCAGATTCGGCCGCTTCCCACCTGGAGCAATGTTCTCTCGGATGTGCTGTTTATCGACGAACTCACAGGGTGGGTTTTCGGTAACTCCCGGTCCTCTCACTCCTACGATAAGACGCAGAAACTGGTCTCCGAGCAGCCGGCTGCTGCGGCCTGGTTGATGCGGCGGGAGGCCTGGCAGGAGTTGGGAGGATTCGATACTCGATTCTATCCAGCCTGGTTCGAGGACGTCGATTATTGCCGCAGGATGCAGGATTCGGACTGGGAGGTGTTCCACTTTCCCCATCTGCCCATGATTCACCAGGGAGGGCTGGCACTGGAACACTTGAGCTACTCCGCCTTTGTAGCCCTTTTCTACAAAAATCTTCTGAGATACTTGAAGAAACACCATCCTCGTACTTATCCCTTGCTCTGGCTGCCCGTTCAGAGCGGAATCTGGGCACGAAGACTTTTGGTGCATCGATGACGAACCTGGATCCAATCCCGGTACTGGTCAGCCTGGTGACCTACAACGACGAGTCCTTTCTGGCGCGCTGCCTGGAATCGGTGCACAAGCAAACCGTACCGGTGCGGGTGAAGATCTTTGACAACGTTTCTCAAGATCAGACTCGGGAGATCGCACGCCGATTTGAAGTGGAGCTGTACGAGTCCCCGATCAACAAGGGCTACAGCCATGGCCACAATCGGAACCTGCTCGGTGAAGATTTCCAGTTGGCCCTGCTGCTCAATGCGGATGTCATTCTGGAACCGGATTGGTTGGAAGTCCTGATCGCGGCCTGGAGTCAAGTGGAAGGGGCCGGGATGGTGGGCGGGAAGCTGTATCGGATGGATGGTAAAGGCCAGCAGGTGTTTCGACGCGAGGTCCCGGTACTGGATAGCAGCGGTATTTTTTTCACCCCCTCCCAGAGACATTTTGACCGGGGAAGTGAAGAGGAGGACCGGGGCCAGTACGATCGCCGTCACCTGGTATTCGGGATCACCGGGGCCGCACTTTTATGCAGCAAGGAAATGCTCGAGGATCTCCGTCTCGGAGAGGAGTATCTGGATGAGGATTTCTTCGCCTATCGTGAAGATGCTGATCTGGCATGGCGCGCTCAACTGAAGGGATGGAAGGCCGTATACGAGCCTCACGCCCGGGCCTTTCATTGCCGACATGTACTCCCCGGGCGTCGCCGCCAGCTGTCTGCTCTGATCAACTATCATTCTCTGAAGAACCGCTATCTGATGCGGATGAAAAACCTGGATCGGACGGTTCGGTGGCACTGCTTTCCCTATATGTGGATTCGGGATATTGGCATTCTGGCCTATGTGCTCTGCTTTGAATGGAGTTCTCTGCCGGCTTATCGGGAGGTGTGGAGACTTCGGCAGCGATTCCGAGAAAAGAGAAGGCAGGTTCAAAGTACACGCCGGGTTGATCCCCGGACCCTGGCGAAATGGTTCTCCTTCACCCCGACGGCCCTGGATCCCTAGTGTTCGAGACCCATCATCAGGGCGTGGAAGATCCCTTTGCACCGGAGGGGGATTTTCGGTACAGTTGAAAGCGTCAGTGTGACTGGCAATGGCTGGACAAAACATTGTCAGGGCATTGACGGAAAGGGGGAAGAGAATCATGGGGGAATTGACCACGGTCGCCACCACCGACCAGTTGGAACCCGGTGCCTCCCTCCGCGTGGAGGTGAACGGTAAGCAGGTTGCCTTGTTCAATGTCGATGGGGAGTATTATGCGATCGACGATGCCTGCACCCACAGAGCGGGACCTCTCTCGGAGGGAAAGTGCGAGGGCACGGTTGTGACCTGCCCCTGGCACGGTATGCAGTTCGACATCAAAACGGGAGAACCTCTGGGGCCTCTGCCGGTAGACGGAGTCACGGCCTATGCGGTTGTCACCGATGGTGATGAGCTCAAGATCTAAGACCTGGATGATGCGAAATTCGGGCTAATTAATTCAAAGGAGGACCCAGAAATGTACGATCCATTAATGGTGCAACCCATGAGAGATGAACTGACGGCCGTCGGGTTTCAGGAATTGAAATCACGGGAAGACGTGGAGGCTCTCCTTGAAAAACAGGAGGGAACCAGCCTCGTTTTCATCAATTCAGTGTGTGGTTGTGCTGCCGGTGTGGCGAGACCGTCCCTGGTGGCCTCTCTGGACAATCCGACCCTTCCCCAGAATTTGAGCACGGCCTTCGCGGGCAATGATGTGGAAGCCACCGAGCGGGCCCGAGAATACTTCGTGGGTTATCACCCCTCATCTCCCAGCGTGGCCCTGTTTCGGGACGGCCAGCTGGTGCATATGGTGGAAAGACATCAAATCGAGGGGCAGTCGGTCGAGTCGTTAACCAAGTTGCTCCAGAGCATCTACAATCGGTACTGTGGGGGGGAAGTGGATGAAACTGTCGATATCTTCGATCCACTGGCGGAACTGGAGGTGACGGCCGAGGAGGCCCGGGAACAGATTGCCGCCGATCCCGATGTGGCGATCCTGGATGTTCGCGAGCCGTTTGAGATCGAAAAGGGCAAAATTGATGGCTCCAGGAAGGTGGATCAGGAACTGGGGAATGAAATTGTCCGGGGTTGGCCTCGGGAACGCCAGATCATTGTCTACTGTGAGCATGGTGATCGGAGCATGAAAGCGACGCAGTTTCTCAAGCAGCAGGGATTTGAAAACATCCGCTCTCTCAAGGGTGGTTACACGGCCTGGTCGGCTTCTCAATAAGATTCTCGTTGTCGCTCGGCCTGGTTTCCCGTTTCACGAAAGAAAATGGAGGGGCGCACGCCGTGCGCCCCTCCGATGTAGCAGCCGCTCAAAGAGCAGGCTCGTTCCGCTCGCCTGCGTTTCACGTTCCAGGTTCCACGTTCCACGAAGGAGAATGTAGGGGCGCACGGCCGTGCGCCCACTGATCAGATTGCATGCTCAATGTAGCAGCCGCTCTATGAGCGGCTCTCCGGATTCGGAGCAGGACTTCATTCTTTCTGTCGTGAAACGTTAAACTTGAAACTTGAAACGCGCGGGTCGAAGACCAGCGGCCGAGGCGCCTCCCACACTCCAGAAAGAGCGGTCTCGCGCCACTCGCCAGTGCTCCAGATTCTGCGTTCCACGAAAAGGGGGTGCGGGATCACGGTCTCCAG
>JAZFRU010000445.1:0-2000 GCA_036445815.1 Acidobacteriota bacterium
TGGGATGCACTCCCTGAAGGAGTTCCTAGCATCATCCGCTTTGGTTTGAGTCGGTGTTTGCAGAAAGACGCCAACAGACGTCTTCAGCACATTGATGGCGCCAGGATTCTCATCGAGGAAGCATTGACTGGATCTACAACGGTATCGCCGATTGGAGTGAGCAGTGCAGCACAGCCTGCACTCTGGAAGAGAGCGATTCCCTGGAGTCTGACAGGCCTGACGATACTCATCGCTGGCTTGATACTCTGGAATCTGAGGCCGACAACTTCCATCTCAATGCCACCACCCGTCGTCCGCTCTCTGGTGGCTCTACCAGCCGACGTACGAATGGCAGACCTGACGAAGGGCGCCGTGGCCCTCTCCCCGGACGGTACCCATCTCGCATATGCTGCAACCCTTGGGGGCGCCACGCAGCTTTACCTGCGTACCATGGATCAACTGGAGGCAAAGCCCATCCCCGGCACCGAAAGTGCGAGCTCCCCTTTCTTCTCCCCAGACGGGCAATGGCTAGGATTCTTTGCCGACGCCAAACTGGAAAAGGTCTCGATGAGCGGTGGCGCTCCTGTGATTGTGAGTAACGTTGCGAGTCCTTTCGCCGCGGCAAGTTGGGGCGCCGATGATACCATTGTGTTAACAGCATTCAGTAATTCGGCGCTTTTTCAAGTGTCGGCTGACGGCGGCGCCCTGCAGGCTCTGACCACCCTCGACTCCAAGAATGGCGAAAGTGACCACGCTTCGCCGCAAGTCCTGCCGGATGGCAAGACAGTGCTTTTCACTGTCCAGTCGGTGGGCAATTCACAGATCGTGGTGCAATCACTGGAGACGGAGGAACGACGGGTGGTGCTGGAACGAGCTATTGGTGCGCGTTATGTTCCGAGCGGCCACTTGGTTTATCCCCAGTCAGGAACGCTCATGGCCGTGGCTTTTGATCTGGAGCAGCTGGAAGTGACAGGCTCTCCCATCCCCATCCTTCAGGGTGTCATGGAGTCAGGGGTGCCTTCTTGGTTCGCTCATTTCGCGTTTTCTGATACGGGAACTCTTGTTTATGTCCCGGCTGGCACTGATCCACGCGAGGGACGCACCCTGGTCTGGGTGGATCGAAAAGGTGCTGTACAGCCGCTGGCGGCGCCTCCACGCTATTATAGGACTCCCCGCCTCTCACCAGACGGACAGCGGGTGGCTGTTGCCATCTCTGATGGTGGTCGAAATGACATCTGGACTTATGACATCCAGGGCGATAGGTTGACGCGTCGGACGTTCGAACAAGGCAACTTTCCTCTCTGGACACCAGATGGGAAGCGGATCACTTTTCAATCGACCAGGATTGGAACCCAAGATCTGTTCTGGAAACCAGCGGATGGCACGGGTGCTGCAGAGCAACTTCTGGAAACTGCTCTTTCTAAGACTCCTCATTCTTGGTCGCCCGACGGTAAGTTCCTGGCCTACACAGAACAAAACCCGACCTCCAGTGGGGATATCTGGCTGCTTCCGTTCGAGCGTGAGCGTAAGCCTGAGCCTTTTCTGCGAACACCATCGGCTGAAACCGGGGCGGTGTTCTCGCCCGATGGTCTTTGGGTAGCCTATCGGTCCAATGAATCCGGCCGGCAAGAAATTTACGTGCAGCCTTTTCCCACCACTGGTGCCAAGTGGCAGATTTCCACCGATGGGGGTGAGGAGGCAATCTGGGCGCGCAGCGGACAGGAGATCTTCTATCGCAATGGAGATAAGATGATGGCAGTTGATATCACCACAGAGCCAGTCTTCACCCAGGGGAAACCCAAGCTGCTCTTCGAGGGCGACTACCCGGCCTTCGGGCCCCGTGCAGAGTACGACGTTACACCTGATGGTCAGAGATTCCTCATGATCAAAGAAAGTACACAGGATTCGACAGTGAACCAAATCCACGTCGTCCTCAACTGGTTTGAAGAGCTGAAGCAGCGGGTGCCCACAGGGAATTAATTAAGCTGAAAGTGGGCCTACAGGACGGCTGGCGTAGGCTT
>JAZFRU010000446.1:0-2563 GCA_036445815.1 Acidobacteriota bacterium
CTAAAGCCGGTGAATCGCTCCTCGGTGAACACCAGACTCAGCTCACTCAAAGGATGGTGGATCCAATTAAAACGGATGTTGGTAAGGACCTTGTCGATGTCCTGGTTGTATTGAACAAACACATCGGCGAAGACTCGGGGATTCAAGGAATAGTGCAGACTCACCCCATAGAGGTCGGCCCGGAAGCTTCCCTCCTTCAAATCCACATCGTTGTACCGATAGCTGAACTTGGCAAAGAAGTTCGGCTTGAGTAGAAGATTACCCGCAAAGTCGATACTGGTCTTGTCTCCATCGAAGAACCCCCCCGTGGTCAAGTTCATCGAACCTGAAAGAAGCTGGCTCTGGTCGGAGCTGTAGTTCACCTTGATCTCGTTGTAGCCGTAGTCTCCCGGGGGAAGGACAACCCCCTCTCGGAGGCGAAACGGTTCCCTCAGGCGTTCAAACTGCGGATCAACGCTGACTTCGAAATTACTCCGGTCGCGAAAGAAAAACTGAAGCCCAAAGTGGCTGTCCTTGGTCAAGGTCAGGTTGTCACGGTCGGTGAAATACTTGGTGTTGCCATGGGGGTGAATCTCCCGGAGGAAGCCATCTCCCGCCGGCCGCGGCCGAAGCCCCAGGTTGTACTGGTAGATCCGCACTCCCCGGCGAGGCACGAATCCCACTTCCGGATTGAAATTCTCACCCACATCGGCGAAAAAGCCTCGGACCTGGAGAAAACCGTCATCCCATTGCCCGGAAAGCTTGGTTTCCCAGTTATTGGCTTCCAAACCGGGACTTTGAGTTCCGGCCACAAAAGAGTTGATGCGCAGCTTCTGCAGAAACTCCAGGTTCACATCCATGCCGAAGGTCCGATTGTAGTCTCCAGGATCTCCACCTTCACGGCTGATAAAAATGGTCCCCACGTCGGAGTTCTCCATCAAATCGTAGCTTCCCCGGATCACTGTAAAGTTATTGGAAGGGGCCTCGTCCGTTTCCTCCTGATGGATATTCATGACTCCCAGTGCCAGAGGACCAACTCTTCCAGTCATTCGGGCTCCTCCAAACAACGGCAGTGGATTCCCCCCAGAAGAAAGTCCTATCCGACGACTGTGAAAAAGCTGATTCTCTTCGGAGCGACGGGGTCCCCGTTCCCCCGGCACATCACCAAACTGAAAGAGGCTGGCGCTTTCAAGAAAGAAGTCTCGCTTCTCGGGGAAAAACAGACTGAAGCGAGTCAGGTTGATCTGCTCGGTATCCACTTCCACCTGGGAGAAATCCGTGTTGTAGGTCAGATCCAGGGTCAGACCCGGAGTCAGACTGTATTTCACGTCGACTCCTGCTTCGGGATCGCTATTGGTAGATCCTTCACCAGACAACTGCGTATGTTCCAGGTTGACCGTGGCAAAGGGTTTCACCTGGAGATTACGACCGGGTGTTATTCTTCTCTCAAGCAAGAGATCACCCGCCAAAGAAGCCCGGTGGGTATTGTAGCGCCGCGGCACCAGGCTCCAGTAGAGGTCTTCATTCTTGCGTCGAATTCGGCGCTTGAAATTGATCCCCATCACCTGATTGTCCTGGGCTTCAAAGCGAAGTGTCTTGAAAGGGATGACGATTTCACAACTCCAGCCGTCCTCCTGAAGCTGGGATGCTGTGTGCCAGATGCCGTCCCAGGAAAAGTTGGTATAGCGGCCATCGCCCAATCCCTGGCTGTCATTCTTGGCACCTTCGGCATTGGTGAAGAATGAGAATGTGGCACCGTGTTGGTGGAAACCATCGACCATGACACCGAACACGTCTCCCTCATGAGTTTCGAAATCTCTTTGGAGATCATTGATGAGGATCTTGTCGGGCTCGGAATCGTACAAGTAGATGCCGATGTACAACCGGTCATCGTCAAAAAGAACCCGCACCTCGGTTCTCTCCGTGGGGGCTCCCCCTTCGCGGGGCTCACTTTGCACAAAATCGGATACCGGCTCAGCTAATTCCCAGTCCGACTCCTCCAAACGCCCGTCGATCTGGATCGGACCTGCAGTCCAGTGAGCGGTGATTCGTTTCCCCTCCTGGGCATGCAGGATGAGGTTGAAGGTGAGGGCTGATAGCACAAGAAAAAAAGGAACCCGTTTCAATGACATCGTAAATTTCCATTCACGATGCTATGACGTTGACGAGGCGAAAGGCAAGGTGAGGAGGAAACGGACCGGCTGACCTCGGCGGGCTAAGCCCGCCTGCTGATCCCTGACCCCTTTTTTAGTTTCTCCGCCGTTGCTGCGGGCGCAAGCATTGCGCCCCTACATTCTTCCAGCGGTCCCCTTGGCACAGGAGAGTTCTGTCAGCCTGAGTAGGGGCGCACGGCCGTGCGCCCACTGCAAGGTCAGACCAAATTCCTGGGGTTCTGTAAGCGGCTTGCTTCATTCTTTCGTGAAACGTGGAACCTGGAACGTGAAACGCGGTCGAGCGACAGCGAGACCGCTCTTTAGAGCGGCCGCTACCGGATCGTACCCCTGTGTGTGTACACTGGCGGCGGAGATTTGATTGTGTACGTGACTCATCTGGAGTGTCCCAAATGCCGGCTCACCTATGAGAG
>JAZFRU010000447.1:0-2040 GCA_036445815.1 Acidobacteriota bacterium
CGTGACCTGGGACGAATCGGGGGCTTCCAAGGATAGCTGGAGCGGCTCGGTTGAACGAGCCCGGGAGCTGTCCAAGCAACAGGGCACCGAGACGATTGGATCCAGTGGCGATGTTGAAGAAACCTTCGACAATGCCGCCAAGACGCTGGAGGGATTTTACAGTTATCCGTTCCTCTCCCACGCGACGCTTGAGCCTCAAAACACCACGGCCTGGTATCGCGACGGCACCGTCGAACTCTGGGCTCCCAGCCAGACTCCCCAGCGAGGAATCAGCAGTGTCGCCAAAGTGCTGGGAATCGCCGAAGATCAGGTCACCCTTCACCAGACCCGGGTCGGAGGAGGCTTCGGCCGCCGCTTGATGAACGACTCGGTGTGCGAAGCCGCCGCCATTTCCAGGCAAGCCGGAGCGCCGGTCAAGCTGCAGTGGACACGGGAGGACGACATGGCCCACGACTTTTACCGAGTGGGCGGCTTCCACAGCCTCAAGGGTTCCGTGGACAAGGCGGGCAAACTGACCGCCTTCCAGGATCACTTCGTGACCTTCTCCGCCGACGGCAAGAAGCCTGTCAGCGGAGGCAATATCACCGAGAGTGAATTCCCGGCTCCTCTGGTGGATCACTACCACATCACCCAGACCATGCTGCCGCTGGGAACTCCCTGCGGTCCCTGGAGAGCACCACGCTCCAATGGAATCGCCTTTGCGGTGCAGTCGTTCATTCATGAACTGGCCGATGCTGCGGGTCGCGATCACCTCGAGTTCCTCCTGGAGATCATGGGCCGGCCGCGCTGGCTGGATCCGGGAAACACCCGGACACTCAACACGGAACGAGCCGCGGACGTCATCAGACTCGCCGCCGAAAAAGCGGGCTGGGGGAAACGGCTGCCTGACGGCCGGGGCCTGGGACTGGCTTTCTATTTCAGCCATGCCGGTCATTTTGCCGAAGTGGCCGAAGTCAGCGTGGATGACAACCGAAAAGTGACGGTCCATCGCGTGACGGTCGGCGCCGATGTCGGACCGATCGTCAATTTGAGCGGTGCCGAAAACCAGTGCCAGGGGGCCGTCATCGACGGCTTGAGCACCACCCTGGGACTGGGGCTTTCCATCGAGAAGGGGCGCGTGCAGGAATCCAACTTCGACCGGTATCCCCTCCTTCGGTTTGGCAACGCACCGAAGGTCGATGTTCACTTCATCCAAAGTGAGTATGCTCCCACAGGACTCGGCGAACCCGCATTGCCGCCCATTGCACCGGCCGTCTGCAACGCCATCTTTGCCGCCACCGGTTATCGCGTTCGGGAGTTGCCGCTATCCAAGGAAGGATTCACGGTTTAGGCCCATCGGAAAGTCGCATGGGTTCCCGGCCTTATCCGGTTTTTTTGCTGAAAGGCCACAATTAGGGTTGACCTGTCATCGGATTATGGTAGAAAGAAAGCGGTAAGAATCGTGATTCGGGGGTCTACAGGCTGGAAACCCGCGATGTTCAACAACGGAGAGTGCTGCACGTTCGGGAGCGGCAGGACTGTTCGCATTATAACGTGATTAAGCTCCCATGGAGGAATCCAAATATGAGTCAAGAAACTCTTGTAGTCGCAAGTAAAGCAAAGGCCGCCATCTCGGCCAAGGGATGCAATTCCGGTGGGGATGCGGTAGACGGAATCAACGCATGGGTCCACTGGCTGATCGACCAGGCCACCGCCCGCGCCAAGGCCAACGGACGAAAGACCGTCCGCGCCCACGACTTCATCATCACTTAAGCTCCTATACTTTTCAGAAGATCAAGATAGCCCGGATTAGATTTAATCCGGGCTATTCCCTTCCTTTGAGTCGAAGGCCTGGTGCGAATTTGCTCTCACGCAGGTCCTGTCAGTTCCTGCTGTCGCCTTTGACGAGTTCAACATCGATATCGTCCGGGGCTCGCAACCCACGGCGGATGGCCCGATTACGCCACTGGAACCTCCCTTCCAGGTGAACACCGGTGATACACTGCCCAGCACGAGACATCCCATGCAACGATTCTCCCTGACACTCCTGGCCGCCCTTCT
>JAZFRU010000448.1:0-9484 GCA_036445815.1 Acidobacteriota bacterium
CGGGGTGGCACTGATGCTCGTTATGGCGGTAAGATGAAGAAGGCGAAACGTAGAAGCCACGTTTCGCCTTCTTCACCTTACAGGTTCCACGTTCCACGAGTTGGCGGCCTCTTTCCACCGACTAGCCAGCATTTCTCACACCTTCTCGTCACGAAGCGGTGCCGCCTTCATCTGAGCGAAGCGAAGCCGCCTTCATCTGAGCAAAGCGAAGAAAGGACCGGCCTGACAAGGCGCGCGACCGAGGCCCCCGCAAACGTACTGTAGGGTACGTTGAGGAGGCTGACGGAGTGCAACACCGCCAGGACGAATCATAGCTCCGATGCAGTAGAGGAGGCGTGAGAAATGCGGGCTAGGGGGCTTTGAAAGTTTCCGAATCCGGATAAAAACTGCTCCAGGCACGCAGGTAGGTCAGGAAGAACTCGACGGGTTCTCCGTCAACATCGGTGGCCCAGGCTTTTTGAGTCCCTTTCTCGAAGTGAACTCGAACATCCTGCCCTCCCACCCGATCGTGAAAAGGAAACGTCCGGACCTTCTTCAGCTGATCAAAGGAATAAGCCTTGGTCTTCCCCCCGACAATGACGCCCAGTGCCCTCTCTGCACGAATGCCGTAAGGGTCTTGATCGTATGGGCGTTGATGTCCGGTATGCACACTGAGAACCAGTGTCTCGGGGTGCTGCTTCCTCCAGTCTTTCCAGGTGGTTTCAACCAATGGAAAGGTCTTTAAAGTCGTCCCGGTCTTGGGCCCGGTGACTGCCTCGGCAAGAATCTGCGACCAGAGGCTATCGGTCTGGTGATCATAGAGTAATACATTGGACCGGTACAGCTTTCCCGAAACACCGAAAGTGTAACGCTCACCATTGAATAACGGGTCGTAACCTACGCCCGATCCGGTCAGCGGTCACCAGGAAACCGCGATCGCTTTGCCTGCGATCCGATCATTAACCACCTCGTGCCAGTTCAAGATTTTAATGGGATAGGCCTTGGCCACGCCTTCGTGCACCACGCCCAACACCCGATCCCGCGTCCCCAGGAACCGGTTACCCTCCTTGACCGAAACAAACTCAGGATCGGTCAGAGCAGGAATGCCATCCTTGGGAGGGCCACCGGATTGGATCTCCACCAGCCTAATGTTATGGCGCGTCACATCGAACTCTCCTCCACGCCCGTCAGGAAGGCTCTCGGAGGACTGGGGAGCTGCCAAGATCAACGCCGCCAGAAACGCCGGAAGGACCAGGCCAATTGCCGCACGTCCAGAATTTTTCATAGGTTGTCTCCTCTCAAGCAATTCCCAGCATAGATCAGTTCATCCTGCGAAGGCGGGTAAAACGGCGATCTCGGTCGCTTTCTGTACAATGGGAGCGCGCCAATCGAAGAGCCGCTCAGAAGAGCCCTTACGCCCCTACGAGATCCATCTCGACCGAGTCCAACAGGCCGGAGTGTGGGAGGCGCCTCAGTGCGCCGAATCCGGAAAGCCGCTCATAGAGCGGCTGCTACATTGGACTTGCCGCTTGATCGGAGGGCGCACGCCGTGCGCCCCTGAACCTCTTTTCGTTAAACGTTAAACCTTAAACGCGGCGGAGCAGCGCGAGGCCGTCAGAGGCTAGTCTTCGGGCAGGATATGTTCCGCTTGAATGAGGCGACGTGTGTCGGTCCTTGTGTTGAGAATCAAAGACTCCGTGTCGGCGATGTTCCCATGGTAGCGTACGCCTGAAAGGAAAACTCCATCGGTAATACCGGTTGCGGAAAAAAAGATCTCATCTGACGAAATCAGATGATCACAATCGAGGATGATGCTCGTATCCAGACCGGCCTCCTTGACTGCCTTCTTTTCCTGATCGCTTTGCGGGGCCAGGCGTCCTAGCATGGCTCCACCCAGAGCCTTGACGGCACAGGTGGCGATCACTCCCTCGGGAATCCCGCCGGCTCCCATCAACAGATCTACTTTTCCCTTAGGGGAGGCCGCCATCAAGGCACCCGCGATATCGCCCTCAGGACGCAGCAGAACTCTGGCCCCCACCGCACGGACCTCTTCGATAAGATCCGCATGTCGCGGTCGATCCAGCACAAAAACCACCAGGTCGCGGACTTCCTTGTTCTTGGCACGTGCCACCAGCGCCAGGGTCCAGGCCGCTGGAGCGTCCATACATTCCGGCACCAGAACTTCCGATGCTTCACGGTTCACCACGATCTTGTCCATGTACACCGCCTCTCGAGGGGGCGACCACATGCTTCCGCGAGGGGCGGCACCTGCGACTGAGATCGCATCCGGATAGCCCCGGGCCAATAATTCTCTTCCGTCGATGGGATCAACTACAATGTCCAACTCAGGCCCCTGGCCCGTGCCCACTTGCTGCCCCGTGTCTAAAAGAGAATGCCGGTGGAGCTTTTCCTCCTCTCCCACCACGATGTGCCCGTCCATCTCTACCTGATTGAGGGCCCGATGCATGGCTTCGATGGCATCACCGTCAGGCTCGTCTTTCTTTCCAAACCCCATCCATCGTCCGGCACTCAGTGCAGCCGCTTCGGTCGCCCTGGCCAACTCCAGGCCCATCGACTCTAATTTCATCTCTTCGACTCCTCGTTTCTGTGCCTGAACCTTTTCACTCCACGGCCTCAAGTAATCCAGCGGCCTCCCAGGCCAGCATCCCACCCTTCAGAACCCTCACCTGCTCGTACCCTCTTTTGTACAAGGCATAGGCGGCACGCGTACTGCGGCGTCCTCCCCGACAGACAAACACAAGCGAACGGTCACCGGGCAACTCCCCGGATGCCGCCAGGAGTTCTGGAAGAGGCATCAGTTTCGCTGTTGGAATGTGTCCCTGCTGAAACTCACGAGGCTCCCGAACATCGACTACCAAAGGGGGATCCCCCCCATGCAGAGATTCCCATAACTGGCGAGGAGGAAGAACCTCGATGCTGTCGGAGGGGATTTCCGTGTGAAGGGGAATCTCGATCGGATATTCTCGCTTGGGCAAATTCTGGCATTCCTTGAATGCACGAACAGGACATTCATAAATACAGATGGCTGGATCAATGATCCGGTGAAAGAGATAGTCAATCGCCGTGTCGCTGGAGAGGAAATGGTCCTCACCCAGAGACAGGGTGAATCCGGTCGAATCCATCAATTTTCGAACCGGCTCCCGGACCCGGCACATGAACACATCCCCTCCTAGATCCCGATAACTTTTCACAACGCTCTCCAATGCATGAATCCCACTGAAATCACACTGATTCACACTGCCCATACGCAGCAGCAGAAACCGCTGCTCCTGATGCCGTTCCGAGTGTTCATGGATGGCCTCCTCAAAATGACTGACCGCACCAAAATAAAGGTCTCCCTGAATTTCAATCACCCCCAGCTGGGGACACGAGGGTTGCTGAACCTGACGAACGAAGTGCCTGAACTCCCCATCGGGCAGGAGAGGATACACCTGGGGAACACTTGCATTCACGATGTACAGTGCAAAAGAGAGCATGATGCCTGCCAGGACTGCGAACTCGATGTGCAAGAACAGGGTACCCAGGAAAGTCACCCCCAAAATGGCGGCATCGCCACGCGCACCTCGGAAAATGCGTGCTATCTCTTTGCGGTCGATCATGTCGAAGGCCACCACCAGGAGCACAGCCGCCAGTGCAGTTCGAGGCAAATAGGCCGTTAGAGGAGCCAGAAAGAAGGTGGCGATCAGGACAAAGATGCCGGAGAAAAGGGCGCTCATGGAACTCTTGGCCCCGCTTTTGAAGTTCACCGCCGAACGTGAAAAGGAACCCGCACAGGCATAACCGGAGAAGAATCCCGATGCCATATTAGCCAGACCCTGCCCGATAAACTCCTGATTGCTGTTCAGGCGCTGACCGGTATGAGTGGCGATGGAACGGGATATAGCGGTCGTCTCGACCAATCCAATCGCCCCGACCGCCAGAGCTCCCGAAGACAACTTGGCAATGAGGTCCAGATCAAAGATGGGAAGATCGGCCAATGGGGGAAATCCTCGAGGCAATAACCCGATTACCGCAACCTGATCCTGCAATCCCAGAATGAAGACCACGCCCGAGGCAAGGGCCATGGAAATGAGAGCCGTCGGCAATTTGGGATTGACTCGCCGCACCCACAAGATGATCACGATCGAGGCTATCCCCAGTGCGGTGGTGAGCTGATGAGCCTCCATTAAATTGGCCACCACCCCGTGAATTGTCTCGACCAGGGTATGACTTTCGAATTTCAGTCCCAGCAAATGAGGCAGCTGTTTGGCAGCGATCAACACGCCGGCACCACTGGCGAATCCCACAATTACAGAATGAGAAACGAAATTGACCAACACCCCCAGCCGAAGCAATCCCATCACCAGCTGAAACAAGCCCACCATGACCGCCATTACCCCGGCAGCCACCAGAAACTGCTCGGTTCCCACCTCATTGGTGATCATCAAAGAGGACAGGACAAGAAGAGACAAGGCGTTGGTGGGTCCGGTGTGGGCTTGACGGGAAGAACCCCATAAAGCCCCCACTATGCTCGCCATCACCGCTGCGTAGACTCCCATTTGAGGCGGCAACTCCACAACCAACGCAAAGGCAAGGGCCTGGGGCAGCAAAATGACGCTCACAGTCAGAGCCGCGATCAAATCGGGGCGGAGGTCACGGCGATCGTAGTCCCGAAACAGACGGACCGGTCTGAGCAGATAGTAGGGGACTGAATTCGGAGCAGCTAACATCTGTGTATTCCCTCGCAGCCTTTGAGCCTTCCGCACCCCGATAGTAATCCATTTGTGGACCGTCACCAAGTTCGGTCATCGTTCCGCTCGTCCCGGGCCGTCATGCCGTGGGACTGTCTCGCTAGACCCCCGTCCTCCCGACAGCACGACTGTACAAAAAGGCAGTCATGCATCCCGAGAGAAATTTTCGATGGAGTTTTCGGGCGGATCGGGACAAGATAGAGGCCGGGGTAACTGAAAGTACACACGAGCTATGATTTCGACTCTTAAGAAAGACAGCCCTCAACTTCGCCCTATGGAAGAATTCGACCTCGCAGAGGTAGCTCGGATTGAACAGGGAACCTTCCCTGATCCATGGCCTCTCTACTCATTCCGCGAATGCATCGCCTTCGGATATCACTGCCTGGTCCTGGAACATCACAAAATAATCCAGGCTTACGGAATCATTGCGACGGAGCTCGGCAGCGCTCATATTCTCAATCTCTGCGTCCGCCCTGAACTTCGTCAACGCGGCATTGGACGCCAGATGCTCCACCATCTGCTGCAACTGGCCCAAGGGGTGGGTCAGGTCGAAGCGGTTTTCCTCGAAGTGAGGGCTTCCAATCAGGCGGCCCTTCACCTCTATGTCACTGCTGGTTTTGTCCAGACGGGGACCCGCAAAGATTATTACCCCAGCGCGACAGGCCCTGAAGATGCCCTGATATTGATGTTGACAATCCCGGATAAATGATGCAAATAAAGACTTGTGGAGCTGTGATTGTTGAATAAGACTACCCAGAAAGCAAAGACGACAGGGGCCGAAGAGGTCCGTTGGAATTTGGCCGACCTTTATCCGGATATCCAGGCATTGGAGGAGGATCTTCGACAAATCGAGACCACCGCAGAAAGCTTTGGGAAACGATTCCGAGGCCGGGTGTCTTCTCTGGATGTTCCAGGTCTGACAAAGGCACTCAAAGATTTTGAAACCCTCCATGAAGGCCTGGGCCGAGCTCACACCTACGCCTATCTCAGCTGGTGTACCGACATGGAGAATGCAGAGAGAGGCGCTCTGCTTCAGAAAGTCAGAGAAACGGGCACCCAGATCCACCAGAAAATCCTCTTCTTTGAACTGGAGTGGGTCCAGATGGATGATGCGTCGGTGAAGAATCTTCTCAAGAGTCCCAAGCTCGATCCCTATCGGCACTACCTGGAAGTGGAGCGGTTGAGAAAACCCCATGTCCTGGGAGAGCCGGAAGAAAGGGTTCTCTCGGAAAAATCCGTGACGGGACGCCAGGCATGGAATCGACTCTTTGATGAGATATTGGGAGCCACTCGATTCTCACTCGAAGGCCAACAACTGACCGAGCAGGAGGTTCTGGCCAAGCTCTACGGAGCGAAGCGAGAAAACCGGAAGTTGGCGGCTCATTCCTTGACCGAGGGATTGCAGGGACGTCTTCATGAGCTGACCTACATCTTCAACACCATTCTGGCGGACAAGAATGCGGACGACCGCCTGCGAGACTACCCCCACTGGCTCTCCAGTCGCAATCTTTCCAACGAGGTCTCTGCCGAAACCGTCCAGTCTCTTATCGACTCCGTATCTGGACGCTACGATCTGGTGGCACGCTACTACAAACTCAAGAAAAACCTGCTGGGACTCGAAACTCTGCACGACTATGATCGATATGCTCCCCTGGAAGAGGTGGAGACCTTTCATCGATGGGAGCAGGCTCGAGAAACCGTACTGAAAGCCTTTGGTTCCTTCCATCCGGTCATGGAATCGGTGGCGACTGATTTTTTCGACCTTGAATGGATTGATGCTCCCGTCCAACCCGGGAAGAAGGGCGGAGCTTTCAGTCATGGGGCCGTCCCCATCGCTCACCCCTATGTGTTCGTCAATTTCAGCGGCAATGTCCGAGATGTCCAGACTCTGGCCCATGAGCTCGGCCACGGGGTCCACCAGTATCTTTCCAGAAAACAGGGGGTCCTTCAATCTGGTACTCCTTTGGTCCTGGCGGAGACAGCTTCGACCTTCGGAGAGATGCTGGTCTTCGACCGTATGGTCGAAAAAAGCAACTCCGATGCTTCGCTCTCTTTGCTGATCAACAAAATCGACGACATCGTGGCCACCGTCTTCCGACAAATAGCCCTGAACCGTTTTGAGGATCGAATACACGCTTCTCGTCGGACACAAGGTGAGCTCTCTTCCGATCGTTTCAGCGATCTGTGGATGGAGACTCAAAAAGAGATGTTTCAGAACAGCGTTGAACTGGGAGATCACTATCGTATCTGGTGGAGCTATATCCCTCACTTCCTTCATACCCCAGGATACGTCTATGCCTACGCCTATGGAGAGCTGCTGGTCCTGGCCCTGTATGCTCGCTATCGAGAGATAGGGGATGCCTTTGCTGAAAAATATTTGGAGCTTCTGGAGTCCGGTGGATCGGACTGGCCTCATGTCCTGCTGGGAAAACTGGACATCGATCTGAATGATCCGGACTTCTGGAAGCAGGGACTTTCGGCCATCGAGGACATGGTGGTGAAAGCGGAAAAACTGGCCCAAAAAGAGACCCAGAAAAACAATAAAAAGAAAACGAAATCGTAGGAGACTGCCCTCCAGCTTATGTTCAAACGTCAAACCGAAGGATCCGTGGTCTGTCCTGGTTGTCACCGATTAGTCGGTGTCAGTGAAGAGAAATGCTTTCACTGCGATCGTCCGAACCCGGGAATGTGGGGCTACACCTCGGCCTTACGCCGCCTGGGACAAGATCTGGGATTCGTCCAGATTGTGATCGGCGGCTGCGTGGCGCTCTATATCGCCACCCTTGTGCTCTATTCCACCAACCCTCAGGGCAATGGCCTCATGAACTTTCTCAGCCCCAGTTCCAACAGTCTTTTTCTGTTCGGTGCCAGTGGAGCCGTGCCGCTGTTTCAGTTTGGAAGATGGTGGACGGTTATCAGTGCGGGTTGGCTCCACGGAGGACTCCTCCACATCCTGTTCAATATGATGTGGGTTCGATCTCTGGCACCCGCCACGGCCGATACCTATGGCATTGGGCGTACCGTCATCATCTACACCGTTTCGTCCATAACCGGCTTCTTTCTCAGCAGCTGTATGGGCCTGTTCCCGAACCTGCCCTCGATTCTGAGGGGAGCGGGCATCACGATTGGCGCCTCAGCCCCTATCTTTGGCCTGCTGGGCGCACTGGTCTACTCGGGACGTCGGGGTGTCGGCAGCGCTCTGGGCCGGCAAGCCTTGAATCTGGCGGTGATCATCTTCGTGATGGGACTGTTGATGCCGGGCATTGACAACTGGGCCCACCTGGGTGGATTTGCCGGAGGTTATTTCCTGGCCCAGTGGCTCGATCCTTTGCAGCCCGAACGCACCGACCACCAGATTGCGGCCCTGGTCTGCGTGGGACTGACGATCCTCTCGGTTGTCGTCTCCATCCTCCACGGCCTCCAATTCATGCCATAGATGTAAGGAAAGAATGAAAGAAAAGAAAACTGAAGTCAGGAGTCCTGTTCATGCGTGAAATTCTCGATGACGTTGACCGGTGGAAAAAAGAAGGCCACCAGGTGGCCATTGCCACCGTGGTGAAAATTTACGGATCCGCTCCGCGGCCCCTGGGGGCCAAGCTGGCGATCTCTTCAAACGGCGACATCGTCGGTTCCGTCAGCGGTGGCTGTGTGGAAGGTGCGGTGGTTGAAGAGGCCCGCGCAGCGATGAAACTGGGAAGGCCCAAGCTGGTCAAGTTTGGCATCACCGACGACGAGGCCTGGTCGGTGGGACTTACCTGCGGAGGAGAAATCGAAGTCTTCGTGGACCCCTTGCAAGGATCTGATTGATGATGTCCCATTTTTTCGATGAATTGTCCGAATCCCTCAGGAATCAGCAACTGTTCGCTCTTGCCACCGTGATTCGAGGCAGGGAGATCGGCAACAAGCTTCTGATATGGCCGGATGGAAAAACCAGCGGCAGCCTGAACTCGGCCGATATGGAAGCTCAGGTTCTCCAGCATGCCCAGGGCCTTTTCGAGACACAGAAATCTCAAAGGATTCAGATCCCTCCCGAGGAGGAAAGCGAAGTCTTCATCGAGGTGTTTCCCCCCTCACCCAAGCTGATCATCGTGGGTGCGGTTCATGTAACGATTCATCTGATCCAGTTTGCCAGGGAACTGGGTTTTCGTACCGTCGTCGTGGATCCCCGGTCGGTCTTCGCCACACCGGAACGCTTTTCAAACGCCGATCAGCTGATCGTGGAGTGGCCTCACCAGGCGCTGTCGAAGTCGGACTTCAACGAAGGCACCTATCTAGCTGTGTTGAGCCATGACGAAAAACTGGATAATCCAGCCTTGAAATTGGCCCTGGAAAGCCCCTGCCGCTATATCGGGGCCCTGGGTTCGCGAAAAACCCACGGCAAGAGAATGGCCTCCCTGAAAGAGGACGGAGTCACCGATGAACAGCTTTCCAGGATCCATGCGCCGATCGGGCTGGACCTAGGAGGAAGGAAACCAGAGGAGATCGCCCTGGCCGTGATGGCTCAGATAGTAGCCGTTCGCAATGGCGCTGATCGATGACCAGCGCTGATCTTCGATCAGCGCATTTCACGTTTAACGTGGGTCCGGAATGTGGGAGGCGCCTCAGTGCGCCGAATCCGGAAGGGCGCACGCCGTGCGCCCCTACCCTTCTCCTCGTGGAACGTGGAACGTGGAACCTGGAACCTGGAACGCGGGTAAGCGTCAGCGAGGCCGCTTCCAGAGCGAGACCGCTTCCAGAGCGAGGCCGTTCTTACT
>JAZFRU010000449.1:0-8230 GCA_036445815.1 Acidobacteriota bacterium
AGCGGGTCTACACCGATCGGAACTGCAACCTGTGTCACCTGTTAAATGGAACCGGGGTCTCGTTAGCCACCGATCTCAAGGGCATCGGAAGTCGGCGGGACAGCGGCTGGCTGAACGAGTTTCTGGAAAATCATCAGGAACCAGCACCACAATCGACAACCCCGAAGTTGATCCTCTCCGATACAGAATCTCGGGCCCTGGCTCGATACCTGGAAACCTTGAAATAGATAGCAGCCGGGGGAAGTGCACCTCGGGCCCAGAGAAACGGGTTGCGCATGCTTCGGGTGGAGAAGAAAGTGGAGGGGCGCAGGGCCGTGCGCCGTGTCAGGCCGGCCCTTGCGCCGCTTCGTAACGACCGAGTGTGAAAAAAACGGGCTTGAGCGGCTCTATTCATATCCCGTGAAACGTTAAACGTGAAACGTGAAACGCGCTGGTCGAAGACCAGCGCCCGGTCAGCCGATCTTCGTGGACTCCCACCCACCGTCACAACACAATCTTGAAGATATCCATAGGCCTGTGGATATTCTTCAGGGTACTGGGTGCCAGTTTGACGATGGGTTCCTCGATCTTATTCTGAATCTGGTGTGCAAGATCTTCCGAAATGCAGATTCCCTCGGGGTCCGCCATGCCTTCCAGCCGGGAGGCGATATTGACGCCATCCCCGAAAATATCGTTCTCTCGGTGAACGACATCACCCAGATGAAGGCCGATTCGAATCTGGATTCGGCTATCCGCCTGAACAATTTGATTCCGTTCTGCCAGCCTTCTCTGCATTTCAATAGCGCAACGGGCGGCCTCCAGGGCACTGCCGAATTCAATCAGGAATCCGTCGCCGGTGGACTTGATTTCCTGTCCTTGATATTTCAAACAAATCGATCGAATGAGTGTTTGATGTTCTTCGAGCAGGGTCAGGGCCAGGTCTTCATTTCTTTGGGTCAAGGCACAGTAATTGACGATGTCGGTGAACATGATGGCGGCCAGCCTGCGCTGAGGTGGAGCATCAACCCGTTCTTCCGACACGGGGTAGAGATCCCTTTTTGAAAATTGCCCTGATTGGGAATTGACCCTACGAATAGGTGTCTTCCCGGGTGAGTGAGTGACCGGTATCGTAGACTCAGGATTATAGAAGTTGCTTGGTTGTCCCAGGCCATGCAGCCGGCGGCGCAAGGTTCGGTTCACCTTGCTCAAAATTCGGTCCAGGTTGAAGGGCTTGATGATGTAGTCGGCGGCGCCTTGCCGCATGGCGAGGACCGCGGTTTCAACATCGTCCTGAGCGGTAATCATCATGACGGCCACATCGGGAAAGTTACGGGAGAGATGCTCCAGAAGCTGCAGGCCACTCATCTCGGGCATGTTGATATCGCTGATCACGAGTGCGAACTCCTTCGACAGCAGCTTGTGCAGGGCCTCACGACCATTTTCGGCCGCTTCGCACACAAAGCCCTCGCCGTTGAAAAATTCGAAAAGAGACTCGCGGATCAGAACATCATCGTCGACAACCAGAATGTGCTCCAGGGTCGTGGTGAGGGCCGTGGCATCGTGTTCGTGTGTTGTTGGCAGCAATGTGGATTCCTCCTTTTAGTAGTTATCACCAGGGGATCCCAAAGCACGGGACATGCCAGAAGTCGGTAAGTGGGAGGCTCTGTGCTCTCTAAGACCCCCCAAGGTACCGGTTTGCAAGGTTCCTCAGTCCGTTCTCGGTACTCGGGTCAGGAACACGAAAACCACTCTTGAAGGCCGGAAAGCGTCATAAAAGTAACGATTGTGGCACCTCTCCACTACTCGCTGAGTTCGGATGAGACCCCGTCGCGATTCTGGCCGTGTCAACAGCGGAACTTCATCGAACCATCTTTAACTCACGGAAAACATGGATCTTAATCTGTTTTCTTGAAAAGGGGTGTTAACCGTGGGTCACAGATTCTGACCGCCGTCACCGGTGTCTTTCACCTGGAGGGAACTTGTAATTATGGCGTAAAACACTTAAAATGAAAGAGTTGTAGGGATATCGACCAAGGTCGTTAAAAAAATGGCACGAGACGTGCTAATGGAGTTGCTGGTAGAGAATCGCGGAGAGTGAAAATCGGAAATAGAGGATTCGTAGGCAGAGTACAATTTTATGAGTCTTAAGCCAGGTAGCCCGCAACGTTCGGTACTTTTGATCGAAGATGACACCAGTCTGGCCGATTCCCTGAGGGAATTTTTGGAAGAAGAGGGCTGGGAGGTTGACTATGCCTCGACCGTCAAAGAAGGGCGTGCCAAGCTGATCGGCAAGGTCTTTGATCTTGTTGTGGCAGATTACCTGCTCCCGGATGCGACCGTCTTGTCTTTGTTTGAAGAAGTCCAACTTCGCTCGCCTCTGACCAAGGTCCTGGTCATCACCGGTGTTCAAGACGTACAGGTGGCCGCCAAGGCTTTCAGGAAGGGGGCAGGGGACTTTCTCTTCAAGCCTTTCAACCTGGATGAGTTGCAAAAATGCATCGCGGGACTCATGGAGGAACGAAGGCGGGAGAGTGAACGGGAACGCTTCAAGAACCAACCTGGACATCCCCACAGATCGTCTCGCATGATTGGTCGTAGCCCAGCCGTGGAGAAGGTCTTTCAGCTTATTGACCTGGTGGCAGAAAAAAACACTACCGTTCTGGTGACCGGTGAAAGTGGAACCGGGAAAGAACTCGTCGCCCGCGGTATCCACAGCCGAAGTTTACGGAAAAGTCACCCTTTCGTGGCCATCAACTGTGCAGCCATTCCCGAAAGCCTCCTGGAAGACGAGCTGTTCGGGCATGTGAAGGGTGCCTACACCGATGCTGGTAAGGATCGGACTGGGAAATTTGAACGAGCCGATCAGGGCACTCTTCTTTTGGATGAGATCGGCGATATGCCGGCCTCCCTCCAGATGAAGCTGCTGCGAGTGCTCGAGAATAAACGATTTGAAAAACTCGGAAGTAACCAGACCATTCAGGTGGATGTTCGGATTGTGGTCGCTACCAACTGTGATTTGCGCGAGAAGGTCAGGAATGGGGAGTTTCGAGAAGATCTGTTTTACCGATTGAATGTAGTGCCCATTCATCTGCCGCCATTGCGGGAGAGGAAGGAAGATTTGCCTCTTTTGGCGGGCCATTTTCTGAAAGAGTTTTCTGAGACTTATGAACTCCCCGAGAAGAAGCTGCCTCCCGGAGTGCTCAAGCGGTTGATGCGTTATGATTGGCCCGGGAATATTCGGGAGCTGAAGAACGTTCTGGAGTTGGCCTGTGTCCTGTCCGGCGATGAACGCACCATTCTGGAACTGGGCGATTTTGCGACCCTGGACAATCAGCCCTCCGGGGATCTAGCTCCAACGGAACTCTTGCAGGGTTATCTCCGTCTTCCTGAAGAAGGGCTTGAAATTCAGGAGGTGGTCCGCAGTGTCGAGAACAACCTGATCCAAGAGGCCCTCCAGCGCACCGGGGGCAACAAAAGGAAGGCTGCGGGTCTGCTCGGTCTCAAGCGAACCACCCTGGTGGCCAAGCTGCGCCGTGCCGCCGACTCCAGTCTCTCCTGATCCTCTGATTTACTTCGGCCGTCAATCTCAAGGGGCTCCCTGACCTAGCGGTGAAAATGTGCCGACATCGTTAAAGTTTTGCCGATTTATCGGGGAGTGCGCGATCTCCATTGCCCGGCAGGTTCCGCTCCGATGATTCTTAAGTCGTTGATTTTAAATGAAATCGAGGAGGCTAGGGCCTGGCTGAACCGGATTGGCATGCCGTTTGCTATGACTCCATCAGCAAACGGGTCATTAGTTAGCTGAAAAAATGGAGAAGAGACCTGGAACGGAAATAGTAATCAAGTTTTCAGAGAACGGAGGGTGCATGAGGAGAAGGCCTTTGGCGGGGAGAAATTCTTCACAAACTTACACACAACTGTTTCGAATCAAGAGGCCCCTGCTTGGTTGTGTCGGGATGGTCGTTGTTGTGTCCCTCTTTTTGATTCCTTCATTTGGGCGATCTCCCCAGAGATTCAGTGAATTTTCGGGCCGTTTCGACGCAAAGATTTCTCCGGTTCTTCGAGAAGAACTGGCCTCAAGATCGGCCAATCCCGAAGATAACCGTCTCATGTCCGTCATCGTTCAGGTGGATGTGGATTTCTTTGCCTTCAATCAGGAATTGGACCGGCAAAGCGGTCTCGAGAATCCCAACGCCCTCTCTCTGGTTCATGCCTACTCTGCTCGATTGCAGGCTCACCAGATCAGATGGTTGTTGGAGTCTCCTGTGGTGGATTACGTGACCCAGGATGTGGTGATTCGGTCCTCTTCTGACACCGGTGGAGATCCGACCGGGGACATTCTCGGTTCTCGACGTCGCCCACCCGTGACCCCTGAAGACCAGAATAACGTCACTTTAAAGGCCATCGGAGCGGATCAGGCGCAGGCGGCGGGATACAGTGGGAAGGGTGTCACGGTGGCGGTACTGGACTCGGGATTCAACCGTCATCCTGACCTGAATGAGAAGCGGGTTCTGGAGGTGGTGGACTTTACCTCGGGTGAGCCGATCATTCTGGATCGGAAGAAAAACCACGATGACTACGGACATGGTACTCCTGTATCCGGCATCATCGGAGGAACCGGCAAGGAGTCTCGAGGACGTTATCGGGGTGTGGCTCCCAAGGTGAAGTTCGTCCAGGTGAAGGTTGTGGGTGAGGACGGCACGGGGCTGACCAGCAATCTGATCAAAGCCATTGAGTGGGTGATCGAAAACAAGGACACCTACGGAATAGGAGTCGCCAATATTTCGGTGGGACATTCACCCGTGGAGTCCTACAAGACGGATCCTCTTTGCCAGGTGATGGAACGGCTGGTCGAGGCCGGCATTGTGGCCGTGGCTTCGGCCGGAAATCTAGGAAAGACCGAGGAGTATCCTGAGATTTGGGGAGCCATCAACAGCCCCGCCAATGATCCGAAAGTGATCGCGGTGTATCCCCTCAACACCCGGGGCACTGCCACTCACGGCGATGATATTTCGACCAGCTATGGCTCCAGGGGGCCTTCCCATCTCGACGGGCTGTTCAAGCCGGATCTTTCCGCACCGGGCAATGCGATCACGTCATTGGTGGCGAAGGGAAGCACGATTGACAGGCAGAACCCCGATCTTCGGGTAGGTAAACATTACATCAAGTTGAGTGGAGCCAGTATGGCCACCGCCGTGGTGACAGGAACCGTAGCTCTGATGCTCGAAGCCAATTCTGGTCTCGATGTCAACCTGATCAGACACATTCTTCTTTTGAGCGCCATCAAGCTGGAACAGCCCCACATGCTGGAGCAGGGAAATGGCCTGGTCAATGTGTTGACCGCAGTGGAACTGGCAGCGGTGGTCGATCTGGACACTCATTATGTCGGTGATGAAGTTTCTCCCCACTGGGACCTGGATGGCGAGACGGTGTGGGTTGGAGGGGCCTTTGCCAACGGGAATCAGATCGTATACAGCCGGCTGGTCGATGCCGATATCAGCCCGGTCTGGGGAAGCGGAATTTCGTGGGCCGATGGGATCTTCTGGGCCGACGGGATCTTCTGGGCCGACGGGATCTTCTGGGCCGATGGGATCTTCTGGGCCGACGGGATCTTCTGGGCCGACGGGATCTTCTGGGCCGACGGGATCTTCTGGGCCGACGGGCTCTTCTGGGCCGATGGGCTCTTCTGGGCCGATGGGCTCTTCTGGGCCGATACTCATCAGTCTTTGACCGGCCAATTGAGTGGAGACGACTGAGGTGCCAGCCCAGATGACGAATCATTCCGAACGAGAGCGAACGGGTACGGGGACCAGTCATGAACACAAGTAAGCTGACCAGGATTTTTGAGGATCCTATCCCTTTTCGGGCCAAGCTTTTTATTGGGGGCATCGTCCTGGGAGGGACGGTTCTTTTCTCCTATTGCCTGTACCACTCCCTGATCGGATCGGACTTCCGATGGCTCTTCTTAATTGCCCTGACCCTGGTTGCCAGTTCCTTTGCCTTCAAAGTGCCTCTGGTGGATGGACAAACTCAGAAGTTGGCGATCAGCATGGGGGATGCCTTCGTTTTTTCAGCCATCCTTCTTTTCGGCCCCGAAGTGGCTGTCATCGTCGCCGTGGTGGAAGGGTACACGGCCAATTCAAGAGCCAGTATCCAGCGACGTTACCGGCAGCTCTTCAATATGTCTCAGGTGGCCCTGGGATCGTTTGTTGCAGGGCACATCTTTTACCTTCTGGTTGGAAGGTCGGCGCCTCTGAACCCGAGTCAGGTACAGGATCCCGGGAGACTCCTGGTCCTTGTGGCGGCCTGTGCTCTGGTCTATTTCGCCTTCAGTACGGCCAGTGTTGCTCTGGCCGTGGCACTGGTTGCAGGACAGCGCTTCCTGGACGTTTGGCGTGGAAATTTCAGCTGGGCCTGGATTACTTATCTTGCCTCCGGTTCTCTCGGTGCGATTGTCTTTCTGTGCTTTCAGGAGGTGCGTTTTTATTTTGTTGCCATCGCCCTTCCGACCCTCTTCTTGATCCATTATGCCTACAAGATGCACGTGCAACGCATACAACTGCTCAAGGAGATCGTGGAACGTAAGGCCGCCCAGAAGGAGCTGGCCGCCGAGAAGGAGCGGCTTGGAGTCACGCTGCGGAGTATTGGAGATGGCGTGATCACCATGGACACTGAGGGTCAGGTCTTTCTCATCAACCGAGTTGCCGAAGATCTCACCGGGTGGAAGGATTCGGAGGCGGTGGGGCGAATGCTCCCTGAAGTCTTTCACATTGTTGATAAGGAGAGCCGCCAGAGTTGTCAAAACCTGGGCGAGGAAGCCTTGCAAACGGGACAGATCCTTCAGGGCAAAAACAAGGATACGGTACTCATCGCCAGGGGTGGAAAAGAACGTTTCATTGCTCACAGCGCTGCACCGATTCGGGGTGAGGATGGGAAAATCGCCGGTGCCGTTCTGGCATTTCACGATATCACCGATCAACTGCGACTGGAGGAAGAACTCATCCGGGCCGATAAACTGGAATCGTTGGGAGTCCTGGCCGGGGGTATTGCTCACGACTTCAACAATGTCTTGTCGGGAATTCTCTTGAAAACACAACTTGCCGAGAGAGCCGTCATGCGAGGAAAAGATGCCAGCAGGTTTTTTGTCAGTATTGAGGAGGCAACCCAACGGGCCGCTGATTTGAATCTTCAGCTGCTGACTTTCGCCAAGGGAGGTGCACCGATGAAGAAAACGACTTCAATCGCTGCATTGTTGAAGGAATCCGCCACCTTCTCTCTGAGAGGCTCGAAAGTGGGTCTTAATTTTCAGATTCCCGAAGATTTATGGGCGGTGGAGGTCGATCAGGGTCAGATGAGTCAGGTCATCAACAACCTGGTGATCAATGCCGAGCAGGCCATGCCCGATGGAGGGATCATTGCCTTTCGAGCCGAGAACGTCAGGTGTGAGGGGGATCCCGTTCTCCCGGAACTGACCGGTGAGGCTTATGTCAAGATCTCCGTTCAGGATGAGGGGCTCGGGATACCCTCGGAGAATCTGCCTCGGCTGTTCGATCCCTACTTTACGACCAAGCCGAAAGGTCATGGGCTGGGCCTGGCCAGCGTCTTTTCCATCCTGAAGCGACATGACGGGCATGTCAGCGTCCAGTCCAGGGTGAACCGGGGGACGACCTTCACTCTTTACCTTCCGGCCTCGACTGTTCCGCTGGAAGAAATCTCGGTGGCCCAGGACTTCTTGCCCTCGGGGAACGGCCGAATTCTGGTCATGGATGATGAACAATTTATCAGAGAAGGCGCCGGTGAGTTGCTCGGAGATCTTGGCTATGATGTGGATTGTGTCGAGGATGGACAACAAGTCCTGACTCTGTACCAGAAGGCCTGTCAAGAAGGTGTTCCCTATGCCGCCGTCATTATGGATCTAACCATCCCGGGTGCCATGGGCGGCAGAGAAGCCATTGTGAAATTGCTGGAAATTGATCCCCAGGCCACGGCCATCGTTTCAAGTGGCTATTCCGAGGATCCGGTGATGGCGGCCTTCCGTGACTATGGGTTCAGTGGTGTCCTCGTCAAACCGTTTCGACTTCAACAGATGGCCCAGGTTCTCGAAGAAGCGATGGCCGGCACTTCGACCGCAATCGATGTGCCGAAAGGTGGGGCCTCCGTGGTGCCGATTTCGCGTATCCGCGACCGGTGAGAATTCACCACAGAGACACGGGCTTTACACCACAGAGACACGGAGACACAGAGAAGATAA
>JAZFRU010000450.1:0-2840 GCA_036445815.1 Acidobacteriota bacterium
CACACCTTCCGCGACCTGGGTCCTTTTCGAGCCATTCGGCGCACCAGCTACGAACGCCTCGGCATGCGGGATCGCACCTGGGGCTGGACGGTAGAAATGCAGATACTGGCGATTCTTTCAGCTCTGCGCCTAGAAGAAGTGCCCGTGTCCTGGGAACAGCGAATAGCGGGGGTCTCCAAGATCAGCGGGACCCTCTCCGGCGTGGTCCGGGCCGGAGTCAAGATCCTGTGGACCATTTCTCGGTTTTCCTTCCGTTCTCCCAAGGTCTACCAGGAGCAAGCAAGCCTCCTGAGGCCGGCCGCCACACGAAATCTTTGAGTGGTTCCCGGTTCAGTCCTTTCCCTTCCATCTCCGGTAGTCTTTCCTGAGAGAAAACGCGTCCTCACGTCTTTCAGCGGTCCTCGTAATGAGCCACCAGTTCGGTGAAAACATGTCTGACCTGTTCATGGGTCTCGGACAATCGGTTGGAGTTCTCGATGATGTAGTCGGCGTACTTGATCTTCTCGAGCAGCGGCATTTGGCTGCGAATTCGCTTCATGGCCATTTCTTCGGATAATCCTTCACGGGACATCAGTCGACGCAGCTGAATTTTGGGCTGACAGTAGGCCACCACGATGAAGTCGTATTTTCGATAAGAACCCGTTTCCACGATAAGAGCGGCATCGACCATGATGATCGGTGATTGAGGGTCTTCTTCAGCCTCAAACTGGGAGGTGAGTCGTGCCTCCTCTTTTCGAACCTGGGGGTGAACGATCGCATTGAGTTGTTGACGCGCTTGTTCATCGGAGAAGATGATCTGGCCCAGTTTCTTTCGGTCAATGAGATTGTCCGGGGTCAGAATGTCCCGCCCGAAGGCGTCGAGAATGTTCTTGTAGGCCGACGTGTTGGGGAGAATCACCGAATGAGCGATTTCATCGGCGTCAATCGTGTAGGCCCCAAGTTTGTGGAATTCTCTCAGGATGTGGCTTTTCCCGCAGGCGATGCCGCCCGTTAGCCCGACCTTCAACACAGACGCGATGTTATCAGAATGGAGGAGACAGAAGAGTGTAGGGACGCATGGCGCAGGCCGTCTCAAAACCCAAAACATGTAGGGCAACACAGATGGGCATCTTTCGTTCAGATGGCCAGCCCAGTGTAGCGGCCGCTCTATGAGCGGCTTTCCGGAATCGGCGCACTGAGGTGTTCATTCTCAGGACATCCTTTACACATTGGGATACAGATTCTCCCCACGAAAGGAAGGAGAGCTGGCCTGGAAGGAAGTGGGATGGGGTCCAGAACCCCGAAGGGGTGATGTGAAGTAGCCCAGGGCGTGAGCCCTGGGTTGAGCGTATTTCTAGCGAAGGAGCCCTGTAAGGGCGATGTAAAGAAACGGCCAGGGTCCACATCGCCCTTACAGGGCTCCTCCTATTACTGACCTGTGCTATCTATGGCCGCCCCTACAAGGCTCAGGAGAAGTGAACTCAAGACTTCCTGTGTAAAGGATGTCCTGAGAATGAACACCCTGAGGTGTCTCCCACATTCCCCCCTACAAAACGTCATAGACCCGAGCCCACAATCCCCGGTCAGCTGGTTTTCCGGTCAGTCAGCTACTCTCCAATCACATCGTAGACGACCGGACGGCCCTCCCGGACCTCACCGAAGCCCTCGATCCAGGCTGGACGAGTGGGGTGCTGAGAATAGGCCTCTCTGGATTGGATATCACTGAACTCAAAGATCAGCCCGTGGGAGTGGGTGCTGTCTCCGACCTTGAGAGGCTGCCGCAACTTACCCACCCAGGCTCGCTGCAATCCCGGAACGCCTGCCGCGAAATCTGCCGTGGCCTGATTGAATTGGGCCAGGACTGCGTCTGAAGCATCTGCTTTGGCCGTCCAGGCCACCGAATGCATGATGGTCTTCTCGTTTCGGGCCGACTGTTGTCCCATGACCCAACCGGCCACAAACACCAGACACACACCGGCCAAAACCACGATCTTTCTATTGAGTCGATTCAGCATCTTGATCTCTCCTTGTTTTCGAACCTTATGTTGATAAAGTTTGCCAAGGATAGGGGATCGATCGAGAAGTCGCAAGGAGAAACAAGTCGCCTGCCGAACATCAAATGCACGGCCTGTGGTACGGAGTTGGTTCTCTGATATATGCTTTCCACGGAGTCACCATCTTAAGTAAAAACAAGAAACACGACGGGAGGACGTCATGCCCTTGAATGAAAAGCAACTCGAAATGTGTACGACCAGCCAGTGGGATTTTTCAGATCTCAGTGCGCTGTTTTTGAACTGCACGATGAAGAGATCTCCCGAGATGTCTCACACCGAAGGGTTGATCGATATTTCGAAGGCCATCATGGAGAAGAACGGGATGAGTGTCGAGGTTCTGAGGCCGATCGACTACGACATCGCGACCGGCGTGTATCCGGACATGACGGAACAGGGATGGGACCACGACGACTGGCCCGAAATTTACCAGAAGGTCAAGGCTGCCGAAATTCTGGTACTCACATCCTCCATCTGGCTGGGTGAGAAGACCTCCGTATGCACAAAAATCATCGAGCGGTTGTATTCGACTTCGGGTGACCTGAACGAGCACGGCCAGTACGCCTACTACGGGCGCGTAGGTGGTTGCCTGATCACGGGAAACGAGGATGGAGCCAAGCACTGCTCGATGATCATCCTGTATTCGATGTCACACCTGGGCTATGTGATTCCACCCCAGGCGGATTCCGGGTGGCTGGGGACCGTGGGGCCGGGCCCCTCCTACCTGGATCCAGGTTCGGGCGGACCGGAGAACGACTTCACGAATCGGAATACCACATTCATGACGTGGAATCTGATGCACATGGCCAG
>JAZFRU010000451.1:0-5254 GCA_036445815.1 Acidobacteriota bacterium
GGCGATCGATCACGGGTCCGAAAGCATCCCGAAGTTCAGATTCCGGGACATGCCGAAAGTCCAGATAGGCGCCGCCATGAGGCGACCCCTTTCCTGCCTCCACCTCCTTGAGGATGGCAAAGGAGGCCAGATCCCGGGGAGCCCGGTACTTCCCCCTGTCCTCACTTCCGTATCGTTCGATGAATTCCTCGAAGTTCCCGTTCAGGAGCCGTCCTCCCAGCTTGTAGCGGAACGGATCCCACATGATCGGATCCATTCCCACCAGGCGTGGTGCGAGATGGGCAATGGGAAAGAATTGCACGAATTCCATGTCGACCAACTCGGCACCGGCTCTCAGGGCCATGGCGTATCCGTCACCTCCCATGTTGGCCGAGCCGCTGTTTCGAGTGTAGAGCTTGGAGAGGCCTCCTGTCGTCAGGATGACGGCCCGGCTTCTGAGGGTGACCGTTTCAGCTGTCACCACGTCCATTCCAACGGCTCCCACGGCACGACCTTCCTCGACCAGAATGTCGATGATGACCAGATTACTGATGGGCCTGATTCTTTTCTCGCGCTTGACCTGCTTTCGCAGCGTTGCCGCGACAGCCGGTCCCGTGTTCAGGAAGTCCACGTAGACGCAGCGCTTGCGGCTATGGCCCGGGGCGGTCACCTGCCGAAGTTTTCCATCATCCTGGGCCCAGCCCACCTTCCAGGAGTCCATTTCCATGATACGGGCTGGCCCTTCCATACAGAGAAGCCGGGTCAGCGCCTCATTGCAGATTCCGTGGCCCGATTTGACGGTGTCCGCAAAATGGATCCTCCAGTCATCCGGCTCCTGGTGTCCAATCGCGACCCCCACCGTCATCTGTGCCATGACGGTCGCCCCGCCGCGTCCCACCCTACTTTTGTCGATCAGCAATACCGAGGTTTCCTCCCGGGCCGCTGCCAGCGCCGCGTACATACCGGCACCGCCAGCCCCAATGACGAGGACATCGGTGTTGAGTTCTATCATGCGGAACTCCGTCTCAGGGGACCTTCGTAGCGCTGCTACGCTTTTGTTGTCATTCCAGACTTGTCAGATTCTCAACCGCTTCCAGGTCGGCGGTCTCTATCTCGGATGCAGGCACCTGGGCACGTTCTGGGTAGGGCACGGGGGGACTCGGCTTGGTTGCATCCAGAACCATGGCGGCCATCGTCTTGGGCGAGCGCGTGCCGTCTCGGTGGTATTGCCAACCGGTAGGAATCAATCCGCCGGGTCCCGACCAGTCAGGAATGACCAGCAGATCCTGAGAGGCGTCAAATCGAGTCCCGATGGCCCACAGGACATCGCCATCGTTGAAGACGTCGATATCGTTGTCGACCACCACAATCATCTTGAGGTTTTCCGGTTCGGTGTTGAGGGCGGCGAAGGCGGCCTTCTTCACCTCCGTGTCCCGGGCCTTGTCCAGGGAGATGTAGCAGTGCATACGGCTGTGAGCGGGCACGTTGACCGAGCGAATACCGGGAACCACGGCTTTAACGTTGCGATAAATGCTGCCCATCCGGGGGAGGGATCCAATCACCAGGTGTTCCCGGTTGGCAGAGAAAATGTCATGGTAGATGGCATCCGAACGCAGGGTAATGGTCGAGATCCGGATCACCGGCTTGGGACCACCCGCCATGTAATGTCCCGGCCATTCTCCGAAGGGCCCTTCCTCCCGCCTGACCTGGGGTACCACCTCTCCTTCGATCACTATCTCTGCGTCGGCCGGCACCAGCAGATCGCTGCTTTCTGCCGGCACCAGTCTTACGGGTTCCTCCATCAGTGCACCGGCTGCCTCCAGTTCGCCTCCGATTCCATGAAGACGACTGATCACTCCCATCAGAAAGGCCGGGTGGTGCCCGATGGCGATGGCAATCGGCATGGACCGTTGCTGTTCTTCATAGGCTCGATGAATGTATGCTCCGTGGTGGGTATCGATGAACCAGACTCCCAGTTCATGGGGGGCGAACACCTGGTGTCGATAAAGGCCGGCGTTCAGTTGGCCGGTTTCCAGATCTCGGGTGATCCCCACCCCAGCGGTGATGTAGGGTCCGGCATCCTGGTCATTGTGGGTAGGAATGGGGAGGCGGGTCAGATCGGCTTCCTTTCCTGTCCAGATGACCTCTTTCACGGGGGCCTCCTCACGGGGCACCTCGATCGGAGCAACTCTCCTGGTCAGGCGCTCACCATAGGTGGCGACCATGTCTCGGGGTGTGGTGCCAAGAGCCAGGGCAAGTCTTTGGTAGGTGGCCGTCAGATTGATGACAAGAGGGAGACGACTGCCTTCGATTTGGGGAAAATACAGGCCAGGGTACTCGTTTTGTCGGGCGAACCTTTCGGCCAGCGCGGTGCAGCCAAAGCGGGGATCAACCGGGTGAGTGACTCGTTTGATGGCCCCCGGCATGTGATCAATGATCTGCCGTATGAAGTATCGGAGATCCTTGGAGCCCGTCCGGCCCCCCGGTAAATCGTTCCGGGAGGCCAGGCTGGAAGACTTGGGCACGGTTGGCATGGGCGATGGTTCGGTTGCCGAAACCCCTTACTGCAGGAATTGGGCCGCGACTTCGTCATCGTCGAAGTCGTAAATGGGGCCAACCGCCTCTATGCCCAGATCGTTGGCCAGGGATTCCTGGACCTGCCGGATCTGGCCGCCCACCATGGTCAGAGGAGTGCGGACCTTCAGGATATCGTTGACCGGAATGGTGAAAAAGTCCCGATCCAGAACGACCAGATCCGCGAATTTCCCCACTTCCAGGCTTCCCAGTTCATCTTGTTTGAGGATGTACTCAGAGGCCCAGGAAGTCCACATCTTCAAGGCGTGAACCCGGTCAATCCGTTCGTCTGGCTGCCAGACAACTCCTCTAAATTGACGAGTTACCGCCTGCCACAGCTTGTTAAAGGGCGGACTGGAACCGTAGTGCTGTCCAACCAGTTTTACCCCTGATTCGATCCAGGTCTTGAAGGGCAGGATAAATTCCTGGATGTCGTCGCCGTAGTCACGAATCCAGGCCGGTGACTCACTGACCAGATCCGGACCACAGCTGAGGATCATCCCGTAGTCGGTCAGCTTCTGGATGATATCGGGCTGCTTGCCGATCAGATTGCAATGCTCGCCCGTTACTCTCATGTCGCGCACGTCCTGCAAAGTCCAGCCATTGACTTCTCGGGCGCTGTCAATCATTCGAAAGAAGGCCCGGGTACTTTCACTGCCGCACATGTGAATCCCAGCCAGTCGCCAGCCCGCCTTGGCTGCGTTTTCAAGTGTGTCCCAGGGCAGTTCTCCTGGCTGAGGGCAGACCTCCCGGGCCTTGATATGCGCCGGTGCCACCGTGTCGGGGCCGGTACACGACTCCGGATATCGGGAATCCCAGCGCTCGGAGGCCACCCCATCGATCCAGAGAAAGTCATCTCCAATTCCCTGAAGCACTCCCGTACGGCGGTAGATCTGACGGGTCTGTTGGGGGTCAGTGGGCAAGCGATGGATTTCATAGTGGGCCGAGAAACGGATCGGCATTTTCCCTAATCCGGCCAGGGTGGCATATCCGCTCATGATCTTGGGGAACTGGATGCGACTGGAGAAGGTCGTGATTCCCGTGGTGGTGGCTTCTTCCGAAATGATCCGGATGGCTTCGGCCAGAGTCGTAAGAGGCAGCTTTTCCAGGAACAGTTGCCAGGTGATGACCGACATTTCCTGACTCCCCACCCAGCCAATTTCAGCGATATCCTCGCCAATAACATCCCCATGCATGGTTTCGTGGATGGATGCGGAGTACCCGGGAAGGAAATCTTCCAGAACCTCCAGGGCCTTGGAGTTGATATTCCCTCGGTGCCCGGGCTGCATCAGGACGGGGTTATCCGGTGACCACTGATCCAGGGTTCTCCGATTGGTAATGCGTCGAGTATCTCCCCACAGTTGGAGTTGCAGTGGGGGCTCATCGGGATGACGCCGTAAATTTAAAACGATCCAGTCGCCCGGATTCACCTTGGCAACGGCATCCTTGATGGCATCCCGCATGATGGCCTGGGTTTTCTCCAGGTCGGTGGGATCGGCCGTGGCCTGAGTCATGTAAACTCCTTCCGGGGGATACTTGAAGCCCAGGCGGTCCAGAAGCTGAACGGCACGGCCGTACATGTGGCTGTGAGGTTCGATGATGCCGGGAATAAGGGTTCTACCCTTGAGATCCAGGATCATGGTGTTGGGTCCGGCCACCGGTCGGATCTCCTGAGTGGTTCCCAGCTTCATGATCTTGTCGCCCTTGACGGCGATGGCCTGATAGACATTTCCCACACGGACCGAGTTGGAAGCATCGTCCATGCTCACGATCTTGCCGTTGACGAAGATGGTGTCAGCGTATCCCCACTTGGCGACGTCCGGATGCAGTTGTGCCCAAAGGGTTCCGGTTCCCAACAGCAAGAGTCCGGCCGTATAAAATCCGAGTTGCGTCACAGTCTTCAGGTGCTTTCTCATAGTTCTCCTCCAGGTTAGATTCTGGAACTCCATTTGGAAGTCAAAGAGTATTCCGGGTTCGAACTGGAGTGCACCAGCACCGGTCTACTGCTTTCTGCCTGCCATCTTAGATTTCTTGACCGTTTGTGGCAAGCTGAAATGATCCTCAAGGGGTCGGTCTCGCTCGCCCCCGCAGCCGGTCATATGTTTCCGAGACTCGATGGCCCACCCGGTCCAGTTTGAATTTTCGAATGTACCGCCAGCTTTTCTTGTCTTTAAAAAAAAGGTAGGTGTTGGATATCTTGGTCAGAAAGATGTTGAAGTCGTCATCATCCACTTGAATCCTACCGACCCAGTCGAGGTTCGGTCGTTTATAGGTCGGACATTGGGTGAGAAAGGCCCGGTAACCCTGGGAGGCCAACAGCTCACGAAGGGCTCGGTTGGGGATTCCTTCCTTGATGCCAAAGTGGCGGATCTTCACGCCCAGTTGATCCTCCAGCATCTTCTTGTGGTCCACAATATGTTGTTTGAGTAGATCTTCCGGGACATTGTGGATGGCCAATGAATGATCTTCGAAGGCACCTACCGTTATATTGTTTCGAACCATCTCACGCAGCGATCCCCAGGAGAGAAAGGGAACCTTTATATTTCCGATGGTCCTGGATTTCTCCACCTGGAGAGGTGAGATCAAAAGTGTCGCAGGATAGCCATATTGGCGGAGAAGAGGATAGACGTGGGTGTGAAAGTCCTGATATCCATTATCGAAGGTGAGAGAAATCGGGCGTCTATTCTCTACCGACTTTTTT
>JAZFRU010000452.1:0-8184 GCA_036445815.1 Acidobacteriota bacterium
CAATAGGCTCACCAGTCGGTGGAACGGTTGAAACTGATAACCAGGCCGCGAGGTCCCTTCAAGGAGTCAAAGTCACGCCAGTTGCCCTGCTGATCACGAGCGCGAATGGGAGGAATCGCCTCTCCCACCTTGATCCCAACGTCTTCTGTCATGTCGCCTCTGTGAAGGCTGGCCTGGCCTGAGGTGGGTTGAAGTGAAAAAAATGTCATCACAATCACACTAAAGAGATAGGGCATCCAAAGGATTTTTAACTTCATCTTATTCCACAAATCAGCCCTTCCTCCTAAACACCCGGGCACCGATAATTCATACCGTTTGAATGGGCCCAGAATACACTTATTCTCCAGAATTATATAGAGAAAGACGATCCTGATGTCGTCCCTGTAACATAAACGACCGGCACTTCTTTCACCGAAATGAGGGCAAGCACTCCTTCCCTGTCGACCTTGATATCGAGTACCCTCGAATCATAGACTTTAGCCGTGTGTCTCGCAGCAGGAGCGATCTTGCTCAGAGAAAATAGACGATACAATGGGCTTCATCCATGGCAATGTTGAGCGGTTGAACCCGAGGAACCCCCAATAATGTGGCTGTTTAAACCCAACATCGAGAGCCTGGCGAGCAGCCGCAATGTTAAAGGTCTCGTCAAGGCTCTGGAACACAAGGAACTCCCGGTCCGACTGGCAGCCACTCGAGCATTGGGGAAAATAAAAGAGGCCGCCGCCTCGGAACCCCTTGCCGACCTCTTGAAGGAAAAGAACGTCAAGCTGCGGACAGAAGCAGCCAGGGCCTTGGGGGAGATAGGAGGTGCCGGAACCGTTGAGCCTCTGGTGGCGGCACTGCAAAAAGAGACCCACTGGGATGTCAGAGAATCGATAGCTGAGGCCCTGGTCAAAGCAGACACACTCGCCGTGGAACCGCTGATCAAGGCGCTGCGGCATCCACGCCTGGATGTACGAACACAGACGACTCAGATCCTTGGCAGAATCAAAGATGTCCGATCCGTAAATCCACTGATCGAAGTCCTCCAGGACAAGGATGCAGAAGTGCGGGCGCAGGCGGTCCGGGCCCTGGGGAAAGTAGGTGATCCGGATGCCGTCCCCCCACTGGGCAAAGCCCTTCAAGATAAAGATGCCGATGTGCGCCGGCAAGCGGCCCAGGGGCTGGGACTCATAGGAGACAATCGTGCGATCGATCCCTTGACCGAAGCCCTGCGTCACGGAAACTGGGGTACACAGCAACGGGCGGCAGAGGCCCTTGGCAAGATTGGCGGTCCGGCCCTGGAGTCGCTGGCATTGTTTTTACAGGACACCGATGTCGAGGTGAGCAGGCTGACTGCTAAAATTTTGGCAGAGCTGGAGTGGCAGCCCAGCAATGATGAGGAAAAACTCTACTACCTTCTGGCAAAAAGAAAGTTGAAACAGCTGGGGGCGCTGGGTCCGATCGCGATAGAACACCTCATCATGGCTCTTCAGGACGATCTCGCCAATATCCGAGAAGAGGCCGTTGAAGCCCTGGAAAAGATCGGTTCACCCGCCGTAGAACCTCTTGTCACGGCTCTTCAAGAAGGAGATAAGCATTCCCGCATTCAGGCTGCCGCCGTCCTCGGCCGAATCGGTGATGAGCGCGCGGTCGATCCTCTGATCGGAGTCCTGAAGGACAAGGAACCAGAGGTCCAGATCCAGGCCGTCAGGGCCCTGGGAAAGGTGGGTGAACTGAAGGCGGTCTCCCCTCTACTGGCCGCTCTCAAGGGAAGAGACGACAGCGTGCGTCCCCATGCGGCAGAGGCACTGGCCCGGCTCGGTGAACCCACCGTCGACCTCCTCAAAACAGAGCTCACCCATACCCACTCGTCGGTGCGCCAGCATGCCGCTGCCGCGCTTGGCTCTATCGGACTGCCAACGGCAGTCCCCGCACTCATCGGCCTCCTGAGAGACAAGGTCTGGGCGGTGAGGCAACAGGCCGTGAGAGCCCTGGGAGCCATCCGGGACAAACGAGCGGTCAAGGCCCTGGTGCGGGCTCAAAGAGATGAAGTCATGGAGATCAGAAGAGAGGCAGCCGAGGCCCTGGGAAGGATCGGGAAAGTCGACGCCATCGAGCCGCTGACCACGGCACTGAGAAATGACACCGCCACGGAAGTACGGAGACAGGCTGCCGAAGCTCTGGGCGAGATCGGGGATACCCGGGTGGTGTTGGCCCTGATCACCGCCCTGGGAGATCTGGAATCTCAGGTCCGGGAATGCGTTGCCACGGTTCTCGGCAAGATGGGAGATGTTCAGGCCGTGGATCCACTGACGGAGCTTTCCAAGAGGGAGACTCACGGGAAAGTGAAAAAGGCGGCAACCGACGCCCTGCACCGACTGAAGGCTGCCAGCGGCTAGGACCAGGGTGATTCGCCTGGCGGCCGGCCTGAATTCCAGCCCCTGGGCCGGGCCGAAATGAAGGAGACCCACAGATCAGACCAGCAGTCTTCTGCAGATCCCCTTCAGTCAGCACAGCTTGGCCGAAACACGGGCATCCAGGGGACGTTTATTGCGATTGAGACGTTCCGGTACGACGCCTGCCCTGCCCTCTCCCGGAATGATTCCGAGGACGGCCTCGCCGCACCCGCCCGGGTCCGGGTCTTTCCCCCGAACTCCTCGGCTTCTGCATGCCCTCTGGCAAACTCCGGTGTTCGACCCCTTTTTTCAGAACCTTTTCGATCTTGCGCACCAGGGGCTCGTCTTCATGGGTGGCAAAGGTAAAGGCCTCGCCTGTTCGCTCAGCACGACCGGTTCGGCCGATGCGGTGGGTATAGGCATCGACGGAATCCGGCATGTCGAAGTTGATCACGTGCGAAATCTCCGACACATCAATTCCCCGAGCCGCCACGTCGGTGGCGACCAGGATGTCAAATCGACCGGTGCGAAATCCTTCGATGGCCCGGCGGCGCTGAGTCTGGACCATGTTGCCCTGGAGCCCCGAGACCCGGTAACCCTGATCCTTCAAGTCGGCGGCCAGCTTCCGGGTTCTCCGCTTGGTACGGGTGAATATAAGTACTCTCCCGGTATCGGTCTTCTTGAGAACATTCAGCAACAGCGGGTACTTGTGCCCCTGGGAAGCCGAATAGAAGGCGTGGGATACGGTCTTGGCAGGCACGGCCGCCTCGATCTGTACGGTCACCGGGTCCCGGAGAATCCCATCCGCCAGCTTTCGTATGTCAGACGGCATGGTGGCCGAGAAAAACAGGGTCTGACGGGGTCCGGGAAGGTACTTGAGAATGCGCCGAATCTCCGGAAGGAATCCCATATCGCACATTCGGTCAGCCTCGTCCAGAACCAGCATCTCGACTCCCGAGAGATTGATGCTTCCACCGTCAATGTGGTCAAGGAGCCGTCCCGGGCAAGCCACCACGATCTCAGCTCCCCGCCGGAGATCACCGACCTGGCTGTGCTTGCCGACGCCCCCATAGATGGAAATACTTCGAGCTCCGGTCGCTTTGCCCAGATCCATCGCAGTCTGGTGAATCTGTTCGGCAAGCTCTCGGGTGGGGGCCAGAATAAGTGCTCGTATCCGCCCCTTACGGCCGGACAATAACCGTTGCAGCATGGGAAGAAGGAAAGTTGCCGTCTTTCCGGTACCGGTCTGGGCCAACCCCAGCATATCGTGCCCCTCCAGAACAACGGGAATACCCTGCTGCTGGATGGGAGTGGGAACCGTATAGCCAACCTGCCTGATGGCGTCGGCTATCCGGGGATCAAATGAAAATTGTGAAAAACTCAAATCTACTACTCCTTATGTTGGTGGACCCATGCGCGTAGCACTCCTGTGAGAACCTTCTCAAAGAATGAGCCTGGGCCAGTTCACCTGAGGCAACCTGGACGGCTCTATTCGCGTGTGGACTTCCGACTTTTGGCCGGGAAACCGGGGAGGAGGTGAAGTTATTCCAACCTCTGGAAGCGTTTCCTAAACGAACTCGGGTCCTGTTTTAAATGGGTCTTTATTAAAATCAGTCCCAGTTCAGATAGACCCTATGGCTGAAGTGGAGAAATTCATCATACCACATTCGGAGGTTCCGGCTCCGGAAAATCGACCAATACCCGGGCTCACCCTCTCCCTGCCATACATGGAATCCAGGAAAGCATCTGGAGAAGGACACATCCCCTGTGGGGAGAACCTTGCCCCAAACATCGCCTGATCGTATTATTGAGACCCGTTCGTCCAGCAGGGAGAAACATTGATCGGAGCCACGATCAGCCAGTCGTGAGACCTGAGCAGGTCGACCCTACGGGCCTGCTGGGCCACAAGTAAAGAGGAGGCCACCATGACTTTCAAGCCCACTCACATCGTTCTCATCACGGCTGCCCTGCTCGGGACCGGTTGCTCGGGGAGTCCAGCCGACTCTCCGGGGGGATACAGCGGTGTCGTGGAAGGCATCATCCAGGATTCGACCGGACAACCTCTCTCAGGGGCCTTTGTCAAATTGCAAAATGCAGAGCGCCGACTCACGTTCATGGTCATCAGCCAGGACCAGGGACATTACACGGCAGGCCAGCTTCCGGCCGGGAGTTACATCCTGCAGGGAGTCGGCAATGGCGTTCAGAGTGAATGGTCGTCTCCTCTCGAGGTGATCGAGGGAGGGTCTGTAAAATTGGATCTGTCACTGACCGACCCGCAGGCCCCCATGCTGCCGGCGGCCTGGCCCAGGAGACTGCCGGAAGAGCAATTAACCACCGAGGCCCTTCCGGAAGGCCCCGGCAGGGAGCTTATCTCCACTCACTGTATTTCCTGCCACGGAATTGCCCGGGTCTTCAGAACCGGGCGCTCCCGCCAGGCCTGGCAGGCCACGATCGATGAGATGCGCACCAATATCAGGGACGGAGGTCTCCCCGATCTCACCGAAGAAGAAGCGGAGCTGTTGACGGATTACACGGCCGCTCACTTTCGGCCCCTGCCGACACCGGATGAGAACAGCCGGTTTCCTCGAACCCTCCTCCAGGGCGAGGCCAGAAATTACCGAGTCGTGCAGCATGAACTGGAAAATGTGGCGGCCGACACCCACGACGTTGCAGTCGACCCCTTTGGGATCGGCTGGGCCAATCAGCGCGACGGCGGCAAGGTCAGTCGCTTCGATCCGGAAACACTCGAACATACCGAAATCAGTCCCCCACTGACGACCGCTGGCCAGGCCCGCCCCGGTAACCCCCAGATCAGTGAAGAGGGCGTGATGTGGCTTCCCGAACCCGCCGAGTCCCGATGGTTGAGCTACGACATCCAGACCGCTCAGTGGACCTCGTGGGATTTTCCCGATTCCATCCGCGGGGGGGCCAATGGAAACAGCATGGCTCTCCATCAGGATGGCACCATCTGGTTGACGGGACCCGGTGCTCTCAGAAGGCTCGATCCCACCACCCACCAGTGGAGCAACTTTGACACCCCCACCTGGACCCAGACCCACAAAAATCCCGGAGGTTACGGGATCACCGTGGCCGGCGACGGACGAGTCTGGTTCGCCCTTCAGAGCACCGACCTGATGGCCCGGGTCGATCCCGAGACCGGCGCGGTGGATGAGTTTGAAATCCCGGTGGAAGGAATCGTCTATCCCCGGAGAATGGACACCGATCGGGAAGGCAATGTCTGGGTCGCCCTGTGGCAGGCGGGCAAGATCATGAAGATCGATCAGCATACCGCGGAGATGACCGTCTTCGATGCTCCCAACACTCACAACGGGGCCTATTCGATCAGCATCGATCAAACCAGTGATTTCGTCTGGGTCACCCTTCATCGGGTGGATAAGATCGCCCGATTCAATCCGAATACCCTGGAATGGTTGGAGTTCCCACTGCCTCAGGCCGAGACCGATGTAAGAAGAATCGAACTGGATCCCAACAATCCCGATCGTCTCTGGTGGAGCAGTTCTGACGGGGCCGGCGTCGCCAGAATCGGATTCATTGAACTTCTGGACGACTGAGACACGGAGCACAGATCAGACCGCTCGCACATCCGATGAGCAACGCTCTTCGCCCCACCTTCGGACGCATGGGACAACCCCGACTCAAAGTCCCGCCAAAGGTGAGGTCTGCAACCTGATCCGAGAGCTTTCACCTTTTCTTTCGGTCCAGGCCACGTAGAGGCTTTTCTCGTCGGTGGTGAGCATGGGATAGAAGGTATTCCAGTTGCCGTCACTGATCTGACGGATCGAACTCCACTCTCCCTGTCCGGCGCTGCGGTGAGTAAGGAAAAGGTGGGACTGATCCTCCTTCAGGCCCTCCCAGGCAACATAGACCGTGTCGTTTTTGTCGACGGTCACCTCAGTATGCAGCACTCGATCCGCCGACGCAGCGGCAAGATTCTGGCGAGGGGCAAAGCTCCTGCCACCGTCTTCTGAATAGGTATAGTAAATTCCCGCTTCATCGGGATTCCTGCCGCCAGTCCACCAGATGGCATGAATCTGATTCCGACTGTCGACATCGATGGAAATGCCCGCGTGCGGGCACCCGGCGGATGTCCAACCATCATCACTGATCACGACCGGATCACTGAAGGTCCGGCCGCCATCGGTTGAACGAATCATCAGATGGTTGCGTACATTATCCGCTTCACCCTCCGAAGAAGGGCTACCGTTGTCGCGATAGGTGACGACCATGGTTTCGCCACCATCCAGGAACTTAATCATGGGACGGCAGCAGGGACAGGCCAGGGCGGAGATGGAGTAGTTCCTGCTGAAGCTCCTGCCTCCATCCTCGGATACCGACATGAACACTTCCTTGGCTTCCAGATCATTCCGCCCATCCAGCCAGGCAGCGTACACCCTTCCATCGGGTGCCGTATTGATGGCAGTGAAATTGGCACGGCTGACCTCTCTCTGATCGTCGTTGAGCCTCAGTTCCGAGGAAAAGGGCCCACCACCGTCAGCTAAAGTCGACTTCAGAACTCGATGTTTGTACACCTCTGTGAAGGCAACAAAGAGAGCCGCTACTCCGCCATTTTCCGTGAAAGTGAACTTGGCCTTGTGCTCACCTCCACGAGAACCGCTGGGCTCGTGATTCATCTGTCGGATCTCACCCAGTTGCCGGCCGTCATCCACCACCGGTGCCATCAAGACATTACGGCCTTCCCCTTCTCTGTCTTCTTCAGTCCAGCTCATGAAGACCTCATGGGCCCTGGAAGTCACGAGGTAGGGACCGGAAGGATTCCCTTCAGGGTTTCCCACAGAAATGATTGAGGAAGATGACAAATTTGGATCCTGAGATGAGTCCCCTACCTGGCTGCTGCCGCATCCCGACAGAACCAGGGCAAACACCCAGAGCAGAAACGATCCTTGAAAGGGTTTTTTCATGATGGCCTCCCCTTTGCCTCAAAAGTGAACCCTAGCAGTCTATTCACGCCACTCTCAGACTTGCCCGAGCAAACCTCAGATGACTACCTTCTCCGGCCATTGTACTGCAGAAATTTGGCCAGGCCTATTCCTTGAGGACCATGTCAATGCACATAACCGCGGCCACGATCAGTTGCCGTGCCGCATCGTCGGCAGCCACGCTGTCACTGATCTGCAACACGTAGTTGTCTGCGCTGGTGAACAGCTCCTTGCCGATTCCCGCCCACTCCTTGGTGACATGGGCAAGTTCGGTTTCACCGGCCAGGAACCGGAAGTCCCATCCCGTCCATTTCCCCTTGAGCTGACACACCGGTGTCTGGTGGCTGTCGAGCACGGTAAATGCACCGCCAAGCGAAAAGAACTTCTGCTTGAACCCGCCAATGACATGATCAACTTCATCCAGAACCTGCACGTTGGACACAAACAACGAGATTCCCCGCTTCACCCGGACCACCTGGGTCCCTTCTGGAGTCCTGATCTGGATGTCAAACGGGGTCATTCTCTTGAAGTCCGTGAACCTCAAAAGCTTGGTCAGGATGCCCAGGTTTTCCTCTCGGCAGTTCAGGATGACTTCCCCGGTGTCGGGATCATAGATATCGTAGTTGTTGGCTGCCTTGAACATTCCTACGTGTTCTTTGACAAGATAGACATTTCTACGCAGAATTTCGTTCATTGTTTGACCTCATTAAACTGCCGATCAACCACCGGCAACGGCTTCCACTCCACGCCACACCCGGGCGAAATTCCCCCACCATAATTGGGTGATATCGGCCTCGGAATAGCCCCGCTTGACCAGTTCTTCCGTTACCCCGAAGGCCTCCCCCGCG
>JAZFRU010000453.1:0-2771 GCA_036445815.1 Acidobacteriota bacterium
GCTTTCCAGCATTTGCTTTCCGCTTTCCAGCAAAGCCGTCTTTTGTGCCTCGGAGACTTCAGGTTTAAACTTGAAGACCACCTGATGAAAAATCTGGAAGCGGGGTGCCGTGCTTTCGGATAGGCCCGCATCGGCGGTTTGATCGTCCGCCGGGGGCGCACTCGTTTCAGCTGGAAAACTCTCGTGCAGATACTTGGAAATAATCTCAGCTTCCCGGTCCAACCCGGCGGAAATTCTTCCCAACATGTCCCATACCGTTGCCTCCCAACCCTGCAGAGTCTTTCTCTGATAGACAACGAGACCCAGTCCGTGACAACTCGTGCAAATGGTCTGCACATATCCCTTGCCTTCCCCGTCGGGTAGTTGGGCGGCCAGATCCTGCTGCACCGGAGAGGCTATGACGGAGCCAAACATGAAGCTGCCCACAAGAAGAGTTGCTCCGCTACCAAGAATCGCTGCAAGTGTTTTTGAATGCATAGTTAGTCCTCTGTTTGTGTCCTCAAGTGTATGAACCGTCGCTGTTTCAGTGGCCGAAGTGTTCTGCCAAGTACTGGACTATGGTTTCTGCCTGCTGGCTTCTTTCACCCAGCATACCGTAAACGGTGGTTTCCCACTCGGCCTTTCCCTTCCTTTGCCCCAAGATCACCCCCAGGCTGTGACAGCCGGAGCACTGGTTGATGACCAGCTCTTTGGCTGGACCCGAGGGAAAGCGAACGACCAGTTCTTCCTCCACCGCCTGATTGGTAATGGTCTGCTCCGCCTTTCCGGTAGCCACCAGGCCTTCCTTGAAAGGATCCAGCATGGGCAAATTGTCGCGATCGATGAGCCGTCCTGCGTAGATGACTTGTTCGATGGTTCTGCTATTGCGAATATCCTCCAGAGGGTTGCCAGAAAGGATCAGAAGGTCCGCGATCTTTCCCGCTTCCACGGTTCCCAGCTCCTTCTCCTGACCCAGGTACTCAGCCGCCTTTCGAGAAGCCGCCACGATGACATCCATTGGTTTCATACCCGCATTGACCAGGTGTTCCAGTTCCCGGTGGATGTCCCACCCATAGAACATGCGATGGGGAGCACCGGTGGAATCGGTTCCCACCAGGATGTTCGCACCCATGTCATAGAGGACCTTTACCGTGCGCATTCTCCTTTGATGGCTGCGCCGAGAGCGCTCCAGACGGGACTCCAGCCTGGCTACGACCTTTGGATCATGGGCCATCTCGATATAGACGGCGGGGACGCTCTTGAGAAGAGTCGGGTCCTCCCAGATTTCAGGATAATCGAAGATTTTAAGGGCCGACTCGGTGTTGTTGATGTCGGGAAGCCAACTGACCTTCTGCCGGACAATCATCTGGGCGATGTCACTCTCGGGAGTCAACTCTTCTGCAAACCCGTGGGCGATCAGGTCGACGCCTCCCGCCAGTGCGTCCCTCACATCCGACAGCTGACTGGCATGGGTATAGACGTTCATTCCCTGACGATGGGCCTCATCCACCAGGGCCTTGTAGGTCTCCAGGGTCATGCGGGGATAGTGCAGATCCCCTCCACTCTCCAAAATCGCCTTGATGGTGGCCACCTGATATTCGGAGATGTATCTTTGAACCTGCCGGATGGCGTCCTCCGGTCCCTCAATCTGGGTCAGAGTGCGGGTATCGATGGCCCGGCCCATTCCCCGGTTCACCGGAATGGGATGTCCCCCTACGGCGGTGAGAGTGGGGCCCGCTTCAAAGATCCGCGGCGAGATGAGCTTACCCTCCTGTTTGAGCCGTTCCAGTCCCTCACGGTGGATGATACTGACCCCGGTATCGGAGATACTGGTGATCCCATGGTAAAGATAATTGGTGAGGGCCTGAGCCGCAGCTTCCAGCCCCTGCTGACCGATGTGGGTGTCAATATCAAACATCGCAGGGATGATGGTTTTTCCCTGAGCCTGGATGACCCGGGCACCGCGAGGATAAACCTGCTCACCGTGGCGAAACACTGCCTGAATTCGGTCTTTTTCGATCACCACCACGGCGTTGGGGATAGGCTCTCCACCGGTGCCGTCAATCAGCGTGGCACCTTCTATCACCAGCAGAGAACCACTCTGCTGGGCGCTCACCCACAGCAGACCTGCCGACAGCAGGACCACGGCGCCGAGAACCGACAAATGGAAGGGTCTTCTTTTCATGGTTGCTCCTTTATCCTCCATCGATACTGTAAGCGTAAACGTAATACCTGTGTATCGGTTCGGTGGGTAAGCCTCCTTCACCGTTGCTGGTGTACAAGGTGCCGTTGGCAATCACAATGCCCCCTCGAGAAGTGCTGGGTAGACTCGACTGCCAGAGCAGCTTCCCGGTTTCGGCATCAAGAGCCTCCAAACTCCCGTCCCCCAGAGATTGGTAGAAAACACCGTTGGCCACACAAACACAAGCCCGATTCATGCTGTCGTTGTGACGCCACCACACAATCTCTCCGGTATAGGCATGAAGGGCTGCCGTAACCGATTCCGATAAGCCGACGGAACGGCTGGTGATGGGATCTCGATCGTTGATGGCATTAGAAACCACGTAAACCTTGTTGTAGGCAACGGCCGTACTGTTCCACCAGGGTCCCCCCTGGGTGGCCCAGTTGGTCAGCATCACCCGCCACAGCAGCTCTCCGGTGTAACGATCCCAGGTGAAGAAGGCCGTCTTATTGCCCGCCCCCACACACTGGCGCCGGGCCCCCCGCTTCCCCGGGCTGACCGCCTCAAAGATCATGGGATGGCAGGAGAAGTCCAGATCAAAGGGATCGCT
>JAZFRU010000454.1:0-3619 GCA_036445815.1 Acidobacteriota bacterium
GTTCGCTGCTCTCATTGAAGGCCGTTCAATCCCACCGCCTCTCAAGGGGGAGGGAGAATTTCTGGAAAAGGGGCATCAAGAGTTGTTATGATGGAGTAAGAACGTCGTGAGTGGTCGCCTATGCTAAAAAAGCTCCCTCGAAGAGGTGTCGTCAAGCGTAGATATCAATTTATTGAGAAAAAGCAGCAGGCACGTTTTGCGTTGACGGTGACCCTTTTTGCGCTATTCTTTCCTTTCTTTCTGGCCGCTCTGATCCTGTCGCCCGTCAATGTCTTTTTGTTGCTGGGCCCGGAAGCGGAGACGGTGCGACCCGCCATCATTCAGATTGCCACCTTCTGTCTGGGGCACTTTTGGGTCGTACTGATTGCTCTGGCCTTCATCGCTTATGCAAGCATCCTTTTCAGCCATAAGGTTTTTGGCCCCATCCGTCGTTTCGAGAGTGCCCTGGTCCAGAAAAAATGGCATCCCGGTGAAAAGGTCTTCTGCTCCCTGCGCAAGGGAGACTTTTTCCGCGAGTTTTCCCTGCATTTACAGGATTTCCTGGATACCTGTGAGATGCCCGAACCTCCGTCTGATCCCGAACCCGAGTCCCCTGCCGAGGATGAAGCGGTAGAAGACAAGGTCACGGACCAAGAGGAAGACTCCTCCTCCGATCCCACCTAGAGAATCTTTCCAAGTTTCACGGTTCAGGTTACAGGTTGGAGACTCCTTCACGCCCAGTGTCTTGATTCCAAAATCGAGGAGACTGTCAGGCCGGGCGAGTGGGCCGCTCATAGAGCGGCCGCTACAAAATCTTACTACCGAGAAACGTGAAACGTGGAACCTGAAACGTGAAACGCGACGGTCGTCGCAGACCGGCGCTCCCCCTCAGTACGGTTCCAGTTCTCGAAGCACCTCGCGCCAGGAGAGAACTTTCAGAGGCAGCGAGGTGTATCCCAGGTTGATGCCCGATCCCTGAAAATAGAAGTTGCTGTTTCCAGCCAGGGTGACTTCAGGGCCACCATAGCCCCAGTTGCCGCCTCCCAGGTCGACCATCTTGGCCATAAAGACTCCACCCAGGATGCCGTTGTTGTTGCCCCCCACATCCATTTCACCATCGCCCACCACCAAGACCAGGCCGTGAAAGGAGAAATTGCCGTTCAAATTCAGTCGGCCCTTGACCACCATCAATCCGGCTCCGCTGGTATTTCCTCCAAAAGCGCAGTCCCCTTCACAGTAGGTGATGTGGGGGTCGGCGTCGGTGCCCAGGCTTTCTCCCGTATTGTTGGAGCCGTTGGCAAAGCGGTGATCGGCAATGGCGGAGGTTTTCAGAACAATGTTCATGACGTAATTGGGGTCGAAGATATTCTCGGCGTCGTTGTTGGGATCGTCCCGGATTTCCTGGGTGCCGTCGGTCACCGAGGCATTGCCGCAGCCGGCATTGGAGGTATTTCCAGCGATGTTGTCGAACTGATTGGCGTCCAGGTCGGTGCAGACGTCGTTGATCAGACCGTCGGCATCGCCACTCCCCGAGTCATCGTAAATGGCGGCGAACCCGGATGAACTTCCCGCTGAATGGAAGGTGGCGTGGTTTCCTCCGCCTGCCTCGACATCGGCCAGGGTCATTCCATCGTGGTCGTATCCGTCCAGATCAAAGGAGTTCCCACCGAAGATGTTGGCGCCCTGTGCGGGACCGACGCTGGGGCCATAGATGGTAAAGGGAGCGCTCATGTTCAGGGTAATGTCTCGTTTGATCAAGGCTTCGATCAGGGCCATGGAGTTCTGGGTTTTTGTTCCCCAGGAGGCGGTTTCAGAAGAAATTCCGCGTTGGATGGCCATTATCCGGAGGATCACTTGGGCATCCACATCGGCCAGCAGATCTCCGTCGCCATCGTCATTATCGGTCACCTTGGTCAGATACAGACCCGACGGATCGGCCGCGTCAACCTGGCCGAAGGTATACCCTCCCACCGAGCGGGTGGTCACGCCTGCAACCGGATCCAGCAGGCCGTTCACCGTCCGGGTGCCAATGGAAGCTGGAGACCCGGTGAAGTCGATATTGACCGCTTCCACGGGAGCCATGGGGTTGCGCTCGAAATAGGCCAGGGCCGTACCGGCTCCCGGAGCTGTGTAATTCAGGTACCGGTTGACGGTGGTGGTTGACGCCAGAAGGGTGGTGATTTCCTTGCCCCTGAAAATGCCCTTGGCGAGTTGGAACCCGGCATCGGCGTTTTTGACAGCCTTGTCGTGGGCTTCCAGTTGTGCATTCATGGAGAAGTCGGTCATGGTCGAAAAGGTTACGGCCAGACCCAGCAGGACCAGCACCACGGAACAGATCAATACTGTAATCAGAGCCATGCCTCGTTCGTCTCGCCATCCAGCCGGTGCGGAGTGAAGGCGGGAGGTCGGTCCATCCCTCAACTCTTCTTTTTCAACCGGAGTCAATATCAGCATGTTCTCTCTCCTCAAATTTCGTTTCACAGCGCAAACAGTTCAAACGATTGACTGCGCAACATGACCTCCGATTCAAGGGTCATGGTGCTGACGGTACCCGTCTCCGAATCGACGCTGGTCTCGACCACCATTCGGATGAAGACCCGGACAATGTCTGCATCGGCGGCCGGGTTCGGGGTTCCTCCAAGGTCATAGAAGATCCACTGGAATTCGACAATCTTCGTTGCCAGGAGTTGCGCTGTGCCGCCGGCACTGGTGGTAATTCTCAACTGGTCAGTCGACGGTATATAGGTGAGGGTCACCTGTTCATACAGATTATCAAGCACTCCATTGGGTTCCCCGGTCGCCGTGACGCCGGTTCCAACCGATCCGGTCACGTCGCTCCTGATGGTGATCTGGTTTGCGTTGTCCCGGGTGACTGGAACAAAGACGATCGCTTCCGGGTTATTTCCAGCCTGGCGCAGAAAGGACTGGATCTGATGCATGGAGATTCGGGCCGTTCGGCTGGCTTTCATCAGATCGTACTGTCGGGTATACGATCTCTGGCTCTGGAACATCACCCCCATGATTCCGCCCATGATGAGCAGTAGGACGGCGGTGCCGATGAGAACTTCCGCCAGGGTAAATCCACGACTCGATTCGACAGGCGGCGAGTCTGGAGGATGGGGGTTGGAATTTCCGTATGCCATGATGTTTTCTGGAACGACAGACGTGAACCGGTTCAGGGTGAAAAAATAGCCGTCATGGCCAGGGTTTTGGTCTGGAACTCGTTGGCCACCACGGGAGTCACCGTCACCTTGACCCACTTGGAGGGGCCACTGTCAACCACCAGCCAGCCCACGCGAAATTGATAGTTTCCGATTCCGCTCGGTTGGGTCAGGGTCACCGTTTGGGGGGAATGGGTGCCGGCGTCGAGGTCGGTAATCGTGATATCGTTTGCCAACTCTCGATTGAATTCAGTCTGCAGAAATTCCAGCTTTTGCTGGGCCACCGAGATGGCCATGGTGTTGTAGCGCGAAAAGCTGTTTTGCTGAATCGCAAACCCAAAGAGTTGAACCACCCCCAGCATGGTAACGGCCAGAATCGAAAGAGCGATGAGGCTTTCGATCAGGGAAAATCCTTTCTGGGAAGACGTTGTAGCCATCAGTTAACCGTGATCTCCCCACCGGCCGTGATGGCGATGGTG
>JAZFRU010000455.1:0-5484 GCA_036445815.1 Acidobacteriota bacterium
AAGCGGATGATGTCCTGCGTTTCGGTAGGGGAAACGAGGTTCGGGTCAGGGAATTGATCACTTATGACAACTTTCAAAAGTTCGAAGTGAATACCTCGATTCGTTACGAACCGATCGAGGGACAGGATCCGGATCCCGATCCCGAGTTGGAGTCGGGGGAAACTGTCAGTCCAGATGAAGCTCCCGAAGTCCCGTAGCCTTTTGGTGTCCTTTCACGATCCGCTGGGGAGTCCTCCTACCTTCCGGATCTCTCTAGACGTGTCTTTCTGTGTCTCAGTGTCTCTGTGGTGAACCCATCTCCGGGTCTTGGTGGTATAGATTCGTTGCTGTAGTAGAGAATCTATGCATACTACGGGCTTTAATGAGTCAATGCGTAGATGATGTAGTTCACGCCGAATTTGTAGGCTTCATTGGAGAGATGGATGGGATACCAATTCTCGTCTGACCATTCCCAGAAGTCACCAATATCGTTGTTGAAGTTGGCCACCACCTGAAGGTGTCCTGCTTCATCTTCCAGGCCGTAGAAGGTGGGTTTCCCGCGCACCCGGTACGGGGCGGCCATTTCCAGAGTTTCAATTTCGTAGAAACAGTGAAAAATCGGGTGATCCAGGGTCAGTTCGACCAGGTTGCGTTCCGGAATGACCTGTTTCATGGAGCGTTCGAAGTTCCTCCAGTCACGAGCTCCATCAAAATCATCGAATATGGCAAAGCCTCCTCGTTTGAGGTACTCCCTGAAATTATGAGCTTCTTCCGGTGTGATATTCCAGGTTCCCGGCTCACTGAAATAGAGGAACGGATAGTCCATGATTGCCGGATCGTCCAATTGGACGATCTGGTAGGATTCGGGTGTGGTTTCCACTCCCGTGACCTCGGCAAGGATCTTCAGGAGATTGCGTTCTGCTCTAGGATAATCGTGAGCCCATCCGGGATTCCATCCTCCATAGAAATAGGAACTGAACTGGACTCGGGCAAATCGAAAGTAGGCAGGATCCAAGGGATCGGCATCAAGGTCCAGAAAAAGAGCCCATGTGGTGGAGAGAGAGAGTAACAGGAAGAGCAGGCCTGCCAGGGTCAGACGTGCGTTTGACTTGGATCGTCTCACTTTGAGAAAAATCTTCCCTGAGCCCCAATGTTTGTCGAAGTGAGGGAATGCCTCTTTTTCTGCAGCACTTCTCCGAAGCGAAGTGCCAATGCCGATATTGTACCGCATTCACATTAACCAGACCACGTTCGCGCATGTCGGATAGATGATCGGAAGCATGTGATACCCTGTCTCACAATGAATGAAGGACCAGAACGAACGCTGGCGGTTTTCCTTGACTTCGAGAACCTCGCCCTGGGCTTCCAGAAGTCCACGCCCAAGAAGAAGTTTGAAATTCACAAGGTTCTGGAGCGACTGGTCGAGAAGGGGAAGATTCTGGTCAAGAAGGCTTACTCCGACTGGGGCCGCTTCACTCCCTACAAACAACCGCTTCATGACGCCGCGTTCGAGTTGATAGACATCCCCAAACGGAGTTCGACGGGTAAGAATTCGGCCGATATTCGTTTGTGTGTGGATGCCATGGATATGTGCTACAGCAAGGAACACATCGACACGTTCGTGATTCTTTCCGGAGATAGCGATTTTTCTCCCCTGGTTTCGAAACTCAAGGAGAACGGGAAATACGTGATTGGGTTGGCCACTCAAGGGGCGGCTTCGAAATTGTTGATTGAGAATTGTGATGAATTCATCTTCTACGAAGAGTTGGAACAGGGCGCCACCAAGCCTCCCAGTCTGACTCAGAAGATCTCCAAGGAAAAACGCCCGATATTCCAGTTACTGATCGACTCCGTGAGTGCCTTGATGAGAGAAAACAAGGATATTCTTCACTCTTCGATGGTGAAACAAACCATGAAGCGGAAAAGGCCAGACTTCAACGAAGGGCGTTACGGCTATCGGGCCTTTGGGGACATGCTGGAAGACGCTCAGAAGCACGGGTTGATTGTCTTACGGGAGGACTCCCGCAGCGGCACCTATGTCGTGAGTGGGTTCGGCAAGGTCTCCACCACCATATAAGGGGCGCAAGACTCAGGTTGGAATGACAAAGATCTGGCGGGCGAGTTCCTCGCTCAGGCTGTGTTCCAGGTTGTTCACTTCGATGTGGATGGGCCCATTGAAGGGGGCCTTCTTGAGAACACTGATTTCCACCTCAGGCAAGACCCCGATTTCAGCCAGGTAACGCAGGACTTCAGGATCGCTGTCGCTGACGCGGCGCACCTTGACATTCTCCCCCCCCGAAATTTCCCACAGGGAGTGAAAGCGTTCCTGTTTCACGTGTCCGTCCCGGGTTGGAATGGGATCTCCATGGGGATCAGTAGTCGGGTATCCCAGAGCCTTGTCGATCTTTTCTTCGAACTCCTCGGAAATGACATGTTCCAGCTTTTCTGCCTCAGCATGGACCTTATCCCAGCTGTATCCCAGGACTTCTGCCAGGTAGAGTTCGATTAGCCGGTGATGACGAACAATTTCAAGCGCAATGTTCTCTCCTGCTTGAGTGAGGACCACCCCCTGATAGGGTTCGTAAAGGACCAACTTCAACTCAGACAGTTTTTGCAGCATGTTGGTCACACTCGCCGCAGAGCAACCTATCTTTCCTGCCAAACGTGTCGTGGAGACTCGATCATCATCTGAAGCGGACTGATAAATCGCTTTCAGGTAGTCTTCCATTGCTCGGCTAATCATGCCACTTGACTCCAGTCCATTGACTCATGGGTAGATATCATACCCTGCGATTGAGGCGAGTTAAAATGCGATCTTGTTCTTTCTCGATGACTTGCAGGACCGGGTTGGTTTTAGCTCATTTGGATAGGCTTGCCGGTTGGGGTGGACCCCCAGATCTACCCCAATTTTTTATCAAACCTGCGAGATTCAACGAAGTCGCAGATTTCCCGATGCTGAGCGCTACTGATGAGGCCTTCATCCAGGTAGAAACTCACGATATCAAGTAGTTTGAAAACAGAATGTACGGAGTACCCTTCCTGTTCCAACAACTCGGATCCGCCCTGCTGGCGGTCGACAAAGGTGATGATTCTCTTGACCGAGATTCCCTCTTTTTTTAAACTCTGAATCGCCTTCCATTTGCTCAGTCCGGAAGCGATGACGTCGTCGATGAGATTGTACTCACAGCCGTCACAGTCTTTCTTGCCGATCACATAGCTCGGGGGAGCTGAACCGTAGGATTTGCCTTCCTTGCGCAGAAGAAGATAGTGCATGGGTGGCTCGTGTTTCTCCTTCCAGGAGTACAAGACGGTAGCCAGTGCCAGGGGGGTGGCCGTGTCCGGTACCCCGATCACGACTTGCCTGGCGTCATCGCCGGCCAGAGCGCCAATCTTGGCACAGAATTCACCCCCGATACGCCACAAGAGATCCACGCGGTCGTAGAGTTTCTCCCTTAAATCCAGATACACTGGAGATTGTAGGCCGAACTTCTCCTGAATGGATTCTCCAAACAAGAGAAGGTCAGCTCGTTTCAACTCGGTCATCAAGGACCTGTGTTGTGTGAACCCCGATTTCATCATCATCATTGCGGTTGGGTGTGAGGGGCGTGCATGAGCGATTTGGACGTCTGGGGGGGCTAAATCTAGAGGGCCTTTAAAGTGTTGAAAAATAATTGGATAGGTTCCGGAGTAAAGAGAAAAAGCTGTTAAATAACAAGGTTTTCTGGTAGAATCGGCCGTTTTCAAACATTATGCGTAACAATCCGAAAGAACGATTACTCAACATGCATCGCCAGCATGTGAAGGCCTGGGAGCACAAAAGCCTCGCTCACCTGAAAGATATCTACAGCGATGATGTCGTGATCTTCAACGTCCTTCCGCCACCTCGGTTCTCTGATTTTAAAACATTCGAAAACACTCTGCAGCAGTATTTTACTCAGATCAGGGATTTGTCCATCCTGACTTCCAATATCCAAATCGAGGTTCACGGTGAAGTGGCCTGGATCACCTCACAATACTTGATGGCTTTCCAGCAAAATGGTCAGCTTGTTCGCCAAAATGGGCGTTGGACGGAAATCTATCGTCAAGCTGACACCGACTGGAAATTGACTCACCTGCATTCATCCCCCGATCCCCAGGCGCAGATCTCGGAGAATTAACCCCTGACCCTTGATCTGGAATTCAGAAGATTCAGACAAGGGGCTCGGATGAGTTTAAGGGGCAGCAGTCAGTGGGCCCGTTGCAACTCGGTGGATAATCTCTTACATTGTTGAAGCCCCTGGAAAAAGGAAGGATAAGCCGGATGGGAATAACCTGGACCTGGTTTTTCTTGCGCAAGTTGATCGCGAGTCGAAATCTTCTGAAAAATCTCGTCATCCGCGATCTGAGGCAACGGTATGTCGGCTCGGTGGGGGGATTTATCTGGTCGTTTGTCCACCCCATTGTTTTGCTGGTGTGTTATACGTTTGTGTTCAGTATCGTTCTCAGGATGAGACTTGATCCCGAGACCGGGACCGATAGCTTTGCGATGTTTCTTTTCTGCGGGATTCTCCCCTGGCTGATGTTTCAGGACACCCTTGTGCGGAGCTGTGGGGCGATCACGGACAATGCCACTCTCATCACGAAAACAGTGATTCCCGCTGAAATTCTGCCTATTGCCATAACTCTGTCTAACCTCGTGCATCACTTGATCGGACTGGTGATTGTCGTGGTGGCTCTGTGGTTGTTCCATGGGATTCATTGGTCAGCATTCTGGGTGTTTCTGTACCTCCCGATCCTCGTTCTTCTTGCCCAGGGACTGGGTTGGTTGGTTGCCGGTTTGAATGTATTTTTCAGGGATACGAGCCAGGTGATCAATGTGTTGATGATTTTCTGGTTCTGGTTTACCCCTGTGTTTTATTCTTCTGAAATGATTCCCGAATCATTCCGATCGATTGTGGCCGTAAACCCCATGGCCACCGTGGTTACTGGATATAGGAACGCATTGCTGCAGATCCCGCAGCCCAACCTAGAGCACATTCTCATTTTGCTTGTCTTGACGTTGGTGGTATTCCTGATTGGCGCTTTGTTCTTCCGCCGAGTTCAACCTACCTTCGCGGATCTTCTATAAATGGCACTCCTCTCTTCAAGCCACGTTTCCAAGTGTTTTCGAGTCTACCGCAGACCCTCGGACCACCTCAAAGAGTTGCTTTGGTTCGGAAAAAAGACTTTCCACACCCCCTTCTGGGCCGTAAGAGATGTCAGTTTTCAGGTTGAGCGCGGCTGTTGTCTGGGGATCATTGGTGAGAACGGTTCGGGGAAGAGTACTTTGCTCAGCATCATTGCAGGTGTACTTCGCCCAACCAGCGGAAATGTAGTGATCAACGGAAGGGTTTCAGCCCTACTGGAACTGGGATCGGGTTTCAACCCGGAGTTTACCGGCCGTGAAAACATTTTCCTGAATGCTGCAATCCTCGGTCTCAGTGATTCACAGATCCGCGAACGCATGCCGTTCATTGAACAATTTGC
>JAZFRU010000456.1:0-4694 GCA_036445815.1 Acidobacteriota bacterium
GCGCTGGTCGAAGACCAGCGGTCAGCGGTCAGCTCCCCCAGGTTTCCTTGGCAAACAATTCCTGAACTTCCAGCTTTCTTTTCGAGAGACCCTGCTCATAGGAAGCCTGGGTCATTCGCTCCAGCAAAGCATTGTTTTCAGCAATTCCATAGGGCCAGTGATCGCCATCAAAGATCGTTTCGATTTCTTCCAGATCGCTCATGATCCAGGGTAAGGCGCAAGGCAGATCCCAGGTTTGGTTGAGCCTCTCAAATCCCAGAGTCTTGGCCCTTTGGAAGGCCTGGAAGATAGACTGGGCAACCCATGGATTGGCCCGGTAGACCTCGCTTCTCACCACGACCATATGCATGATGGGAAAGAACCCGGTGCGCCGGTAGTAGTCCTGTTCCACCTGTCGGTAATCCGGGAAGAGCCGTGCAATGTGGTTTGCCCTTCCAAAACATTCCGGTGCCGCCGGGCCCACCACCGCATCCAGGTCCCCGTCTTCCAGAAGTTTGCTGAGGGTTTCACCTTCACCAATTCGACTGAGGCGGATGTTCGAAGGCACATCGACATGGAACCGCTCAGGCGCATTGGGCTCATCCAGACCTCCTTCGAACCAATCGATCTGTTCAGCCGTTACATCGTAGTCATCCTGCAGGAAGGTGCGCTGCCAGAGAGCCGCCGTGGTCTGGTACTCGGGAACGCCGATTCGCTTACCTGCCAGATCTTCCGGGCGGATAATTCCCGAGTGGTCATTCACGAACACATACCCGTGGCGGAAGTTTCGGGATGGAAAAACCGGAAGCCCGGTATAACGGTCATCTCCCTGGGATTTGAGAATCATGTAGGTGGAGGTGGACATCTCGGAGATATCGTAGGCAGCCTCCTGGGCCACTTGCCGAAACAATTCCGCTGGACCCGCCTTGATCGGGATTGGATCAATGCCATCCAGTTTGACGGTGCCATTGAGAACCGGTCCAGTCCGGTCGTAGTTTTCGATCATGGCCAGGGTCAGTTTCAAGCCCGAATCGGAGGCCTGCCCTTCCTGGACTCCGGGCGTCTGGGCCGTGCAAGCGGATGCCCCCAGACCCAGGGCGCCCAGGCTGCCCAGTAGCGATCGACGAGTCAGACGCTTGGTTGAGTGTTCTCGGGACGGTGCTGTTTTCATGGGAAATGCCTCCTCAGCTTGGATGGGATAAAAGCAGGTGGAATTTATCCCAAGGATTCCGAGTGTGTCAACAAAGGCCAGGATCTCCACCGTTGGGCCCTGTTGGAAGTCGTACAATTCGGCCACGGGGGGCGGAGAATGAGTTGACCTGGTGGTCGGTAGATCGGTACTATCTTCAGGTATTTCCATCGCAAGTAGTAGTGTTTTCACCACTAGACACATTAAAGAAAAGGGAGAAGAATGTTCAACAACAAGTCGATTCTGAGTGTGAGTGCCGCGCTGGCCATCATGATTCTGGGTATGACCCCTATCATCGCCCAGACCGCTGCCACCATTTCAGGCACGGTTGCCGATTCCACCGGGGCCATTATTCCGGGAGTTTCCGTCTTGGTTCTTCAGGTGGAGACCGGAGCAACGCGCAGCACCGTCACCGATGATCAGGGGCGCTACAGCGTTCCCTCCCTTCAACCCGGCACCTACGAGGTTTCAGCCGAACTGCCCGGTTTTCAAACCGCCGTGCGCAGCGGCCTCAAACTGTCTGTTGGAGACCGTTCGACGGTGAATCTCACTTTGACGGTGGGAGAGATCAGCGAGCGGGTGGTGGTGGAAGGACAGGCACCACTGGTGGATACCACCGATACCACCATGGCCGGCCTGGTGGATGATAAGAAAATTCGCGATCTTCCTCTGAACGGCCGCAGTTTTGATCAGTTAGCTCTTCTGCAGCCCGGAGTCGCTGTTTTTCATCACCATTCCGGGACTTCCAACGTGGGAACGGGTACCCACTTTTCCGTGGCCGGCTCCAGGCCTGCCCACAACAGCTTCATGCTGGACGGGATCAATATCAACGACGCAGCGGGCCAGACGCCCGGAAGCGCCGCTGGAAACAACCTGGGTGTGGAAGCCATTCGGGAGTTCAAGGTTCTGACCAATACCTACTCGGCCGCCTACGGCAGAAGTTCGGGAGCGGTCGTCAATGTAGTGACCAAATCCGGAACCAACCAGTGGCATGGCAGTGTCTTTGAGTTTCATCGAAACAGCGTCCTGGACGCCAAGAATTTCTTTGACCAGGTGGAAGAGGATATCCCGCCCTTCAAGCGGAACCAGTTTGGCTTTTCGATCGGAGGTCCCATCGTCGAAGACAAGACCTTTATCTTCGGCACCTATGAAGGCCTCAGAGAGGGTCTGTCTTTGCCCAACGTGGGGATCGTGATCAACGAGGCGGCTCGAAACGGCTTCCTGCCAAGGCTTTTGACTGATGGTACTCAGGAAAAGGATCCTGCTACTGGAGAACTCTTATTCAACGAAATCGCGGTGAATCCCTCGGCCGCAGCCTTTTTCCAGTTCATTCCCATCCCCAATGGGCGTGACTTCGGGGACGGCACCGCTGAGTTCCTGAGTTCACCCAGCAGAACCTCGACTGAGGATTATTATTCGCTTCGGTTGGATCACACCTTCTCCGAGAACAACAGCCTGTTTGGTCGCTATACCATCGATGACGGAGAGGTGCTCAACCCGGATAAGATCGTGCTCTATGAGAGCACCTTCGCGAATCGGCATCAGTCCTTTGTGTTGGAAGAGAGGGCCATTATTTCTCCTTCTTTCATCAACACCGCACGGCTGGGATTCAGCCGCAGTTTCTTCGAAAATGAGAGCCTCTGCATTACCCAGTGTCCCGACACCTTTATTCCCGGGGCGCAGTTTGGGAAATTCCGCTTCGGCCAGGCCCAGTCGGGGCCGGCACCCATTACCACCATTGGAACTGAAAATCCGGAGTTTGTTCCCTATACCAGTTTTCAGTTTTCCGATGACATCAATTTGACTCGCGGGGCCCATGCCCTTCAGGCCGGTATCAGAGTGAACCGGATTCACAACAACCAGGTGGTCAACGGAACCGGGACCAACGGGCAATTCGTATTCGACAACGTCGAGAACTTTTTGATGGGTGCTCCGGACGATTTTAACGCCGACACCGTTGATTCCAACCGCCACCGGGGCGTGAGGCACACTCTTTTCGGCCTCTATCTCCAGGATGCGTTCAATGTTTCTTCCAACCTGACGCTGAACCTGGGGCTCCGCTGGGAGTTCGCCACCGAGGTGGCTGAGGCTGCTGGCCGTTCCGCCCAGCTGGTCAATCTGTCCGATCCCGCCTTCACAACAGGCCTGCCGCTTTTCAACTTTACCGGTCACCAGATTCAGCCCCGTCTGGGAATCGCCTGGGATCCCTTCGGCAACGGCAAGACGGCCATCCGGGTGGGAGCAGGAATTTTTCACGATCAGCTGGTGTCCTTCTGGTATAGCCTGGCCGCTTCCAATCTGTTGCCCTTTACCACCACCGCCAGTCTTTCCTCTCCTCCGGCCATTCCCTTTCCGAATGCCTTTGAGGCGATCGGGGGACCGGGTGCCGTTCCTTTTGGACTGCCCCTCGATCCGGACGCGGATGTGCCCATGAAGATCCACTACAACCTGAACATCCAGCACGAAATTCTTCCCGATACCGCCCTGACAGTGGCCTATGTGGGGTCGCGTGGAATCCATCTGCCTCGTTCCAACGATGGAAACCCGACCAATTTTGTCACTCAGCCGGACGGCAGTCGCTTCTGGCCGCTGCCTTTTTTCTTGGCCGGACGCTTGAATCCCAATTTCTTCCTTTTGCTTTACACCCAGAACGATGTCAATTCCTTTTACAACTCGTTGCAGGTGAGTCTCAACAAGCGTTTCAGTAACAATTTGCAGTACCAGTTTTCCTATACCTATGCCCACTCGATCGATGACGGGTCCCAGCAACTGGGCAGCGAGGGCCAGAACTCCCCCCAGAATCACAGTGACGTGGACAACCGAAAGCGAGACCGCGGACATTCCAACTTTGATGTGAGGCACAACTTCACCACCAACGCCACTTTTGATCTGCCTTTTGGGAGAGGTCATGATATTGGCGGTTCCACTGAAGGAGTCGCCTCCTTCCTGATGAGTGGATGGCAGTTAAACGGTATCGTGACCCTCTCGGACGGCGTGGGACTATCGCCTCTGACCGGCTTCAACGCCTCCTTCAACGGGGATGTACTCAATCCGGATCGACCCGATCTGGTTCCCGGCCGTAGCAACTCTCCGGTACAGGGAGGACCCGATCAGTACTTCAATCCGAACTCTTTTGTGCCTCAGCCACGCGGCACCCTGGGCGATGTGGCTCGCAACTCGATTCGAGGTCCGGGCTTTGCCAATGTGGATTTTGCCGTGAGCAAGAATACCCAGCTCATCAGTGGCGATTCGCCGCTTGAGATTCAGTTTCGAGCCGAGATCTTCAACGTCTTCAACCGTCCCAATTTCGGATTGCCCGATCCCACGCTTTTCAGTGACCCGGGAGCAGTTACATTTGACTTTAGATCGGGTGGTCTTGTTCCCATTCCCACTGAGAATGCGACTCGACGGGGTGCGGCCGGGAGAATCAGCCAGACCACCTCGACCTCGCGGCAGATTCAATTCGGATTGAAGCTCATCTTTTAGTAGGGTGTAGATTCTGAACGCAAAAGGGGGGCAGCCTCAG
>JAZFRU010000457.1:0-2049 GCA_036445815.1 Acidobacteriota bacterium
GCTGATAGAGGCGCCCACCAGACACAAAATAAACAGATCCATGAGAAACGGTAAAATCGCCGCCGCCGTATCCGACTCGCGCACGCACGGAGAGATCACCGGTCAGGTCGCGGGGGGAGGGGTCCTGCGGCGATTGACACACCAGAACGCCCTGATCGGATCGTTCCTCGCGCCACACCAGGGTTTCCTCGACCGTGTCCCACAAGACGTCGGAAAAGCGCAGTTCAGCAGCCAGGTCTGCAGCCTGGAGTGGGCTTGTCCACAGTCCGGAGGGTGTTTTTTGACGACTTGGACTCATGGGCGGTCTCCCAACGGGTCGGCCTGTAAAGAACACAACTTGAAAACCAAGATTATATAGTGTTTATTAGACCGCGATGAAGATCCATGAGTATCAAGCCAAGCAAATTCTGATCCGGTATGGGGTCAAAATTCCTAAGGGGAAGGTTGCCCGCAATCCTCCGGAAGCCTACGAAATTGCCAGACGATTGGGTGGGACCGTGGCCGTCAAGGCCCAGATTCACGCGGGAGGTCGAGGCAAGGGGGGTGGAATCAAGATTGTCAAGAGCCCGGAGGAGGCGGAGGAGACGGCAAGGAAATTGATTGGATCCAAACTGGTGACGCCACAAACGGGACCGGAAGGAAGGGTGGTCCAGTGTGTCCTGATCGAAGAGGGCCTGAAGATCCAAAGGGAGTTTTACCTGGGGATTGTAATCGACCGAAGTCAACAGAAACCGGTTTTCATGGCCAGCCGGGAGGGAGGAGTCGAGATCGAGGAAGTGGCCCGCAAGAGTCCTGACCTCATTCTTAAGGAAACCATTCAGCCGGGCATTGGATTGCAGTCCTTCCAGGCCCGGAAAATCGCTTTCGGGCTGGGTCTGGATGCCAAAGCCGTAGGCAAGGCCTCTCGTTTGATGAGTGCTCTGTATCAGGCTTTTGAAGAGACGGATGCCTCGCTGGCCGAAGTGAATCCTCTGGTGCTCACCGAGGAGGGTGAACTCTACGCGCTGGATGCCAAGATGAACTTTGATGACAACGCCCTCGATCGACAACCTGAGATTGTGCAGATGCGTGATTTTCTGGAAGAGGAGCCGCCCGAGATCGAGGCCTCGCGTTATCAGCTCAGCTACATCAAACTGGATGGTGAGGTGGGTTGCATGGTCAATGGAGCTGGGCTGGCCATGGCGACCATGGACATCATTAAGATGGAGGGTGGAAGTCCAGCCAACTTTCTGGATGTTGGAGGGGGCGCCAACCGGGAACAGGTCAAGAATGCTTTCCGGATTCTGCTCCTGGATGAGAATCTAAAAGCCGTGTTGATTAATATCTTTGGCGGAATCGTGCGCTGCGATGTCGTGGCTGAAGGGGTGGTGCAGGCAGTCAAGGAAGTGGGAGTCAAAGTTCCGGTGGTGGTTCGGCTGGAAGGGACCAACGTGGAAAAGGGACGTGAGATTTTGAAGGACTCCGGTCTTGACTTTCTGGTGGCGACGGACATGGCCGACGCCGCCCAAAAAGTCGTTCAAGCGGTTTAATCGTGGAGAAAAATTGTGGCCATTTGGATCGATGAAAACACGAAAGTAGTGGTTCAAGGGATTACCGGCCGGGAGGGGAGTTTTCACGCTGCTCAGTGCCGCGAATACGGAACTCAGGTCGTCGCCGGCGTCACCCCCGGCAAAGGGGGCATGAATCAGGACGGTGTGCCTGTTTTCGATACGGTGAAGGAGGCGGTGGAGAAGGAAGGTGCCAATGCCAGCATGATTCTGGTGCCGGCGCCTTTTGCCGCCGATGCCATCATGGAAGCGGTGGATTCTGAGATCCCATTGATCATTTGTATCACCGAGGGAGTTCCGGTGCTGGCCATGGTGAGGGTGACTCATTTAATGCAGGGAAGTAAGAGCCGACTTATTGGACCCAATTGTCCTGGTATCATCTCTCCGGGAAAATGCAAGATTGGAATCATGCCGGCGCCGATCCACAAGGAGGGTTCAGTGGGTTGTATCTCCAGAAGTGGCACTTTGACCTATGAGGCGGTCCAGCAGTTGACTTCTCGCG
>JAZFRU010000458.1:0-2063 GCA_036445815.1 Acidobacteriota bacterium
GTGGTGGTGGGAGGAGAACACCAGGGAGTGCGAAGGTTGGTTCGAGAACACTGTGACATTCTGGTCTCTCTGCCCATGAAGGGACAGGTTTCCTCTTTGAACCTCTCAGTAGCTGCCGGGGTGCTGCTTTATCAGATTTTGGTGAGACGGGAGGAAGGTAACCCGGGGAACCCTGACCACCTGACCTCCTGATCATCCTGACCAATTAATCTCAGAATTTGAGTCTTGGAGCTTTGAAACGGGCGCAAGATCTCAGCGGTCACCAACCTCTGAGGGCGGAAAATTCATTTTTTGGAGCAGATCCTGAAAGCGGGGTTCATCACGTAGGAGATCGGCGCGCGGGTCGACCTGTAAATAGGGCATGCAAAAGGAACGCTCCTGGTAGGCCTTTTCCTTCAACTCAAGTGCTTGGTCCTTGTCCCCCAGCGCCAGATATACCTGCCCTCGTTCGTAGGGGCAATGGTAAAATCCCTGTTCGTTGAGCCGATCGAGTTCCTCGAGCATCTCATATGCCTTGGAGGGTGCCCCGGATGCCGCATAGAATTCGCTGAGCGCGGACACATTCTTTGTATTGCGGTCCAACTCGACGGCTCGACTCACTTGGGCAATGGCCTCATCAAACTGGTTTTTCTCACGGTAAGCCCTACTTAACTGCAGATAACTCTGCGCAAAGTTGGGGTAGCTGTTGATTGCCTCCAGGCCATACTCAATCGCCTCATCGTAGCGGCGGGACGCCCACAGCAGCATCACCATATTGTTGTCTATGACGGGCGAAAACGGGTCCAACTCCTTTGCCCGTTGGATTTCACGGAAGGCCTCCTCCTCCCGCAACATCAGGCCTAGATAACGGGCATAGTCGCCGTGCGCTTCCGGCAAGCCAGGATTGAGCTCCAGGGCCCGCTTGAATTCCGCCTCGGCTTCCGCCCAGCTGAAGTCATACCAGAACCGGACATTGGCAAGGGAGAGATGAGCTTCGGCTAAGGTGTCATCCAGCCTCAAAGCCTCGAGGGCCGCTTCCCTGGCCGGGGGCATGGTCTCCCAGGGAGGAAGGTAGGTGTTGTTCATGGCCCGGTGGGCATCGGAGAGGCCTGCGTGGGCCAGGGCGTAGTCCGGGTCCTTGTCAATCGCTTCCTGGAAGTACTCAACAGCCTTGATTGCTGCCTCCTTCGTGCCGATCTGCAGGTAATGTCGGCCTTGGAGGTAGGCATCGTGAGCCTCGCTGCTCTCGGTGTTCCGTCGGGTCAGCTGCTCTCCCTGATCCGCCGTCAATTGGATTCCCAGAGCATCCGCAATTTCACCGCTGAGATACTCTTCGATTTCGTAAATCGAGGATCGGGGTCGGGTGTAGCTGTCTCCCCAAAGGGTGCTGTTGTTTTCTCCATCCACCAGTTCCACATTGATTCGGATGTTTCCTCCCAAATGAACCATGCTTCCCATGACAACGGCTCGGACGTCCATCTCCTCTCCCACCCGTTGGGCATCGACCGCCTGTCCCTTGTACCGCCTCACGGTGGAACTGGACATGACGCGGCTCAGGTTGGGCAGCCGGGAGAGCCGGTTGATAATGCCCTCGGTAATTCCGTCACTGATGTATTCCAACTCGGAATCCCCAGTCCGGTTCTCAAAAGGCAGAATGGCAACGGAATCGATGGCTTCCTGTGTTGTGGAGGTGAACGGACCGAACAAGGCCAGAGCCAGGACGACAAGCGCCATGACGGCTCCAGCCACCCAGCGCCACGAAGAACTTGCCTGCTTGGGCGGACTGGTTGCGACTGCCGAGGTGCTGATCGGTATTTTCCCGGAGTCGCTGTCTCTTTTGAGACGCATCAGATCACTGCACAAGTCAGAGGCGGTCTGGTGGCGCAGCTTGTTCTCCTTCTCCAGGGCTTTGTTGATGATTCGTTCCAACTCGTCAGGTAGGTCCGGGTTCAGTCGTACCGGAGAGGTGGGAGCTTTGGTGAGGATCTCGGTGAACACAACGGCAGTGGTACTTCCCTTAAAAGGAAGGCTGCCGGTTGCCATCTCATACAGCACCACCCCCAGCGAGAAGAGATCCGTTCTGG
>JAZFRU010000459.1:0-2850 GCA_036445815.1 Acidobacteriota bacterium
ACCTTTTTGGGTGAGGGATCTTGTAAGGCGAACCTACCCCGGTAAGGGAGAGGTTAGCCTGTCGCCCGCGCGTCTTCCTCCTGGAGAGTCCGCTAAAATTCATATGTGCAGGGTATTCAAGGGATGAGCCGTCTGGGGTAAGGTATCTGATACAAGAGATCAGACAGGTGCTAAGTAGAGATCAAAACTGAGCCATGAAACTCATCTTTTCCGGATTCATTCTTGTCTTGTTTTCAGGGTCTGTGCTGGCCCAAGTGGCTTTAGTCGATCCTCGAGACCTGGTAGGCAACATCCTCTGGCTGGATGGAAATGATGTAGACGGTGACTATGATCCGGAAGGATCTTTTCCTGAGGGTACACGCTGGATCGATAAGTCAACCCAGAACAACGCGAACGCCCGGCAGGAAACTATTTCCAATCGTCCAACCATTGTAACAAATGGACTTAACGGACTGTCCGTCGTTCGTTTTGACGGGGATGACTATATGGATGTGGATCCTGCGGCATTTGACATGCTCAACGGCGTCAGTGGTGCGACCCTGTTTGCGGTGGTTATGACGGAGACCCGTTTCTCTCAGAGAGTTTTCATGATCTCAACCGACCAATCTCAGAGAACCCGGGCGGGCCTGAATCTCTTTGACACGTTTGGGACGAACATTGCTGGAACAGGTAATTTTGGAGTGGCGGGACGCAGACTTGATGCGGACCCGTTTCAAAGGATCGAAGGCGGTACTGTGGAACTCGGCAAATTCAATCAATATGCAGGCGTGCTGGATTATACCAACAGTACGGTCGAGCTTTTCGTCAACGGAAACTCGGAGGCGAGTTCCAGTGGATTTCAATCTGCAGGTTTGACCAGTGCAACCAACAGCGCAAACATCCGCCTGGGTGCCGATGCCGTACTGGGCGATCTGAGGGCCAGCTTTCAGGGTGACCTCGCCGAGCTCATTGCCTATGACCGGGCGCTGAATTCAGTAGAACGAGGAATGGTGGAAGCCTACCTGGAGCAAAAGTGGTTTCTGTCTTCTGCCGAGGTGCCCGAGACACTCTACTTCTCACAGTTTGGAAATGGCCAGGGGTTAACATCTGAGATAGTGCTAACGAATCCTTCTGCTACCGACACGATTTCTGGCGAAATCAACTTCTTCGATGATCAGGGACTGCCGCTTTCAGTCGGCATTGCCGGCACAGGTGAGACCACTCGTGTGGACTTCTCCGTAATGCCACTGGGCGCAGTGACCATTTCGACCGATGGCCAAGGAGAGGTTACCGTGGGATCTGCCGTCGTCAGTTCCGACCGTACATCGGGCGGTGTCGTCCGGTTTGATCTTTTCGGAATCGGGATCGCAGGGGTCCCTCCAAGTCAACCCTTGAGCGGATTTGTGACCCCGGTGAGAAGAAAGTCAGGCGGCATCAACACCGGGGTCGCGATTTACAATATCTCGCCCCAGGCAGTGGCACTTAACTTGACGTTGCAGGATGCCCAGGGCAAACCCGTTCCCAATGGTGAGACCAACATCGAAGATTTCCCGGCACGTGGACACTTGGCTCGGTTTCTTGGAGGTGCCGGTGAGGTCCTGTTCCCCGACGCCGATACGGAGGATTTCCAGGGAACTCTCGCGGTTCGGGTCACAGGCGGAAACGTCGCTGCGACTGCCCTGGAACTCGGAACCCAGCCGGGAGAGTTTACAACTCTGCCCGTTACACCTCTGGAATAGTTCGACTCTGAAGCATGTATTCCTCCTGGGAAACGGGGCCAAGGCCTAGCGCCCACTGCTAGGCCTGTGGTGTTCAAGAGGGCGCACGGCGTGCTGCGTCCTCCGATCGGTTGGCAAGCACAGTGTAGCGGCCGCCGCTCTGTGAGCGGCTCTTTGGAATCGGCGCACTGAGGCGCCTCCCACACTCCAGACCCACATGGGACGTTAAACGTGAAACACGCTGGCCTCTGATGTCAAGAGGGGGCGCAGCCCCCTCTTGATGTCTGCCGTGACGCGGTGGGTTAGTTGCCTCCACCTAGCTGGTAGAGGTCATAGACGAACTCACCATTGATACCCGTTGCGATGACCTGCATGTCCAGAATCTCATCCACGGGAACCGTGAAGAAGTCCTTCTCCAGCACTGCGAAATCGGCGTATTTCCCCGGCTCCAGCGTGCCGACCGTGTCCTCGGCCATCATATACTCGGAGGCCCAGATGGTGGCCATCTTCAGTCCGGTCACACGATCGATTCCCTCCTCGGGAAGCAGCTCAACGGTCTCTCCCCGTCCGGCGGATGGAGGAGCTCCCAGCGGCTGTCGTAATTCGATTTTTCGCGTCACCAGGGTATGAATCGGCGTCCAGAAATCCGTTCCCGCCGCCTCGAAGGTCACACGGACTCCCTCTTTAATCCAGGTCTTGACCGGCATGGCAAACTCTCTCAGTTCCTCACCATAGTCCTTGATGTTTTCGGGCACATCTCGAAGCATGCCGGGATTCACATTGATCATGATCCCGTATAGTCTGATCTTGTCCATGATCTCCGGAACGTTGCCCATCAGGATGTTGTGTTCAAGCGTGGTTCTCAGGTTCCGCATATACTCGACCGACAGGTTGGCTTCTTCCATGGCCTGCTCCATCATCTGGATGTAGAGACGAGCGCCGTGACTGGAGGTGGCGTGGCCCTGAACGGGGCGCCATCCATGAACGATGGCCTCTCTGAAAGATTCCCAGGGCTTGGTTCCAGGTGAGGGACATCTTTCCCGAGCCTTGAGTTCTGGGGAAGCATTCGGCATGTCAGGCCCCATGCACACCTCGTTATAGATGGAATCCCACACTTCATTGCACATACCATTGAGCCAGAGCATTTCTCCTC
>JAZFRU010000460.1:0-2102 GCA_036445815.1 Acidobacteriota bacterium
GCCGACTCAAAAGGCCCCGTCTCCCTCAAGGTTCGATCTGTGCGTAGACCTTGATGCCGCCCTCACGATCAAAGGTATAGACACTATAGGGCTGAGGGTTGGGACCTTCCATGCCGGGGGCACCGACCGGCATGCCGGGAACTGCGAGGCCGGCCACGTCCGGCTTTTCACTGAGAAGTCGCAGGATAAACCGAGCCGGAACATGACCTTCGATCACATAGTTCCCTACCACTCCGGTGTGGCATGACTGAAGTTGTTTTGGCACGCCCAGTCGTTTTTTGACGAAGTCAAGATCTTGATTGTTAGCCGGGACCGTTTCAACGTCGAAGCCTTTTGCCCGTAGGTGACCCACCCACGCCGAGCAGCACCCTCAGGTAGGACTTTCATAGACGGTGACCGTTTCAGAAGGACGTCGCTGACCCGGGACCAGGGTCACAGCCAGTGTCAGCGCGGCACTGATCAGGATCATTCGCCTGGTGAACTTCAGTTGACTCATAGTTCTAACCCTCACTTCCCCTGCCTGCTATTTTAAAACTCCTTGGAAACAAAAATCAATCATCTTAGCTCTGTCACTTAACGACTGAACATGTAATTCAGCTTCAAGACCAGCTGCCGATCCCTGGTCTCGTGGAGGTCCAGAGGGTCTCGTCGCAGATCGTTGTACACCAGATAGAGATCGCTCCCGGGACGGTAAATGAAATGAAAACGGATACTGCTGTTGAATTCCCGAAGATCGGAATTGTATTGCAAGAGTGTGCGCAGAGTCATCCGAGGTGAAAAAGAATAGTCCAGCCGCAGGGTTCCCAGATTCACCTTGAAGTCGCCCCAGGGCAGTTCCACGGCATTGCGCCGATAGCGCAGCTCCGCCGACAGTCGACGGGTGGCCCGGATGCCCAGAGTGGCGTCGATGTCCTTGCGAAACCCGTCAAAAAATGTCTGGGGAGAATATCTCAGCTTGGCGTAGAGCCACCGGGAGGGATCGGTGTTGTATTGAAACACCCACGCCCCGAATGTGTAGGTCCCGGGAGGTATGATCACGTCCTGGCTGATCACGAAGGGGTTGTCCAGAACCTCCAGAATGCTGTTGTAGAAAACGTTAACATAGGAACCATCATTCATGCGAAAACCGACCATCTGGTGCACCCTGCGGGTCAACAATCGGTTGTTCTGGTCAGTGGTATAGGTGAAGTTGACCATCGGTTCCATCACTCTTATGTGAAATCGTTCGGGCCGGGGACTGTATTCGATGTGAGTCTGGCTGGTTCGAATTCCGGTTCGAGGCACAAATCCCACTTCTGCATTGAAGTGGTCCTGAATGTCCAGATAGGAGGTATAGACATTCCAGTTGGAGTCGCGATAGGAAGCCCGGCCGTGAAAGGCCAGGTCTGAATCGGTGATCCCGGGCGTGGATGTCTTGGCCAGAAAGCCGTTCAGGGTAAGGTTCTTGGAGACGGCCAGGGTCGTATCAAGACCCAGGGTCCGGTTGAAGTCGGCACCGTCCAGTTCCTGTTTATCAATCAAGATCCCACCCACCTTGGAACGTGACAGGATCTCCCGACTGTAGCGCGCCACCAGGAAGTTTTCCCCGTTTTGGCCGAAGGCTTCCCGAGTCTGGATGTTCATCAAGGCGATGTTGTTCCGATTGACCCTTCCTGACAGGCGGGCTCCTCCCAGGATGGGAAGGGGCTGGCCCCCGGAGGACAGGCCGATCCGGCGACTGAAGAAGAGCTGGGCTTCCTGGCGGCGGGTTCCCACGTTGAACTGCCCGGCATTCTCCAGGAAAAAATCTCTCTTCTCAGGAAAGAAGAGGCTGAATCGGGTGAGATTGACTTGTTGCTCATCCACCTCCACCTGCGCAAAATCGGTATTGACGGTGACATCCAGGTTCAGCGCCGAGGTGACGCCGTACTTGATGTCCAGGCCCACATCCGATGGCATCGAGGTGTCCCCATCCTGGCCCTCACGTTGATAGCGAACGCTGCCCAACAGAAAAGGCGTGATCCTCAAATCCATTCCCTGGCTCAGGGAACGCAACCCGGTCACCGTTCCGGCCAGACTTACCCGGGTCAGACCGTGTCCCTTGGGGATGGGAGCCCAGAACA
>JAZFRU010000461.1:0-3673 GCA_036445815.1 Acidobacteriota bacterium
GGAGGAGGCACCCCGTCGGAACTGACGATCGAGGAACTTCACGGAGTCGTCACGGCCCTGACCCAGACATTCACCTTCGAAACTGACGCCGAGTGGTCCATCGAATGCAATCCAGGTACCCTGGCCAAAGGTGACTTCTCTGCCCTCCGCGAGCTGGGATTCAATCGAATCAGCCTGGGAGTTCAATCCTTTGAGGACGCGCACCTCACAGCTCTCGGAAGAATCCACACCTCAAAGCAGGCTCAAGCGGCTTATCACGAATTCCGTCAGTCCGGTTTTGACAACCTGAATCTGGATTTGATTTTCGCCCTACCCGACCAAACGCTGGGCGAATGGCGAGCCGATCTGGAAGAAGCACTTCACCTCTCTCCGGAACATCTCTCTCTTTACAACCTTACGGTTGAACCGGGAACAGAGTTTGGGAGACGGTTGGAGCGAGGAGAACTTGAGGAAACCGACGAGGATCTGGCCGCTGACATGTACGAACTGGCCATGGACCTGACGCGGGCAGCCGGATACGACCAGTATGAAATTTCGAACTATTGCCGACCGGGCCGAGAGTGTGCTCACAATCTCATCTATTGGCGCAATCAACCCTATCTGGGCTTTGGAGTCAGCGCCTCCTCTTTTATTGGAGGAACTCGCTGGACTCATACGGCCAGCCTGACCGAGTATGTCCGCACGGTACCCAGCGGCCGGGTCACCCGAGCCAGTGAAGAAAAACTGGCTGACCGGGAGGCCCTGGGAGAAGAAATCATGTTAGGCCTGCGTACTGAAGAGGGCATTTCTACCGCGACCCTGTCGAATCGATATGCGTGTGATGTCGATTCCCTGTTCCTCCAGACATTTGAGACTTTGGGTCGGAACGGACTGCTCCGGCAGGAAGATGAACGCATTCGGCTGACCCGGCGAGGCAAGATGATGGCCAACGACGTGTGTGCACGGTTTTTGGCCTGAACGCGGGTCAGAGAGCTGTCTCGCTGTCGCTCGACCGCGTTTCACGTTTCAGGTTTAACGTTTAACGTGGATCCGGAGTGTGGGAGGCGCCCCAGGGCGCCGAATTCGAATGGGCGCACGCCGTGCGCGCCCGTCGATCAGGGTTCAAGTTTATGTAGTGGCCGCTCTATGAGCGGCTAGGGAGGCCAATCCGCACAACAAAAGAACGCTTGGAAGTGGGTTCTCCCAAGAGCCAGCTTAAGAACGTGGAACCTGGAACGTGAAACATGAAACGCGCGGGCCTTCGACCCGCGCCTCTTCTAGTCTCCGAAGCTGATACCCAGATCCCGGGCCGTGGTGATGGTGTCCGAATCAAGGGGTACCACCTTCAGGCCTCTTACCACTTCCTTCAGGGGAACGTAACGGACATTCGGGGGATCCAGAGCCACCATCACGCCCTCCTGCCCCTCTTCCAGAGCTCGAATGGCCGCTGCACCAAAGCGGAGGGAGATCAGCCGATCGAAGGTGGTCGGGGATCCCCCGCGAAGCAGATGACCCAATACAACGGTCCGGGTCTGCTTGCCGGTCAGGGCATTCAACTCAACAGCCACTTTTTCGCCAATCCCACCCAGGCGCTCCTCATGTCCGACTTCGTCCTCAAGAATGGAACGAGTTCCTCCAATAGGCTTGGCTCCTTCGGCGACCACCACAATGGCGTATTTTTTCCCTCTGGCCTCACCCTCCAGGATCTTCTCCGCGACATTTTTCATGTCGTAGGGGATTTCAGGCATGAGGATGGCATCGGCGGAACCTGAGATACCGACGCTCAACGCAATCCAACCCGCATAGCGTCCCATCACTTCCACCACCATGACCCGCTGGTGCGACTCCGCCGTGGAATGCAGTCGGTCGAGACACAGAGTGGCAAAAGAGACGGCCGTATCAAAACCAAACGTGATGACGGTCTGATGCAGATCATTGTCGATGGTCTTGGGCACTCCCACTACCCTTAATCCTTTTTCTGCCAGGACATTGGCAATGGAAAGAGAGCCATCTCCTCCAATCGCCACCACCGCATCGATCTGATGACGCCGGAAGGCCTTGATCAATTCATCGGTTCGATCCACCTCAAAAATGACACCGTCCTCACCTCTGACAGGATAACTGACCGGATTCCCCTGATTGGTGGTTCCCAGGATGGTGCCCCCCAAATGAGCGATACCCTTTACGGATTCCCGGGTAATCTCGATCACCCCTCCATCAGGATAATCATCCGGTTCCAGCAGCCCGTTGTAACCCTCCCGAATCCCCAAACACCTCCAACCACGACCCAGCGCCGAGAGTACGACTGCGCGAATCACCGCATTGAGTCCAGGCGCATCGCCACCTCCGGTGGTAATGGCAATCTGTTTGATCGCTGGGGCGCTGCTCATTTCAAAAGCTCCTCCTTATATACCTGTCAATCCTCGACATCAGGGTTCCACTGTTAATTGTCGTCTCTACCCCGTTAACTGTAAAGGCCGAAGCTGAGGACACCCGAATCAGGACGGCCCTGTCACACCGGTCATTAGATAATGACAGCATGACTTCTATTGAAGGCATTCTCCTCATCTCAGCCGGCTGTCTACTGGCCGGATCGGGCCTCTGGCTGGTGGCCAAGCTACTCGTGAGGCTTCCTCGCATCGCCTGGAAAGTCTTCAAAGGTGCCCTGATCTCCCTGGTGTTGGGGATACCGACCTTTATTTTTCTGGTCAGTCCCCTGCTCATCTCCTTCCTGCTCACCCGTGCAGCAACTCGCCCTGCCGATTCTCTGTTGACGGAAACTCCTGCCAGCTTTGGGGTTAATTTTCGTGATGTGGAGTTTCCCAGTCGTGACGGACTGACACTCAGGGGTTGGTTGTTAGAGGGTGCTCCCGGCAGACCCACCATCATTGCCTGCCATGGTCTGTTTCGAAGTCGCCAGGAGCTGCTGGAACGAAGTTGCCGTCTCTCTCAAGAGGGTTTCTCGGTACTCCTGTTCGATTTTCGCAGCCACGGCAAGAGTGAGAAGGATTCGATTTCGCTGGGACTTCGGGAGAGCCTTGATGTTCTCGGGGCCTATGACTTCTTGAATCAAACTCAGGAGAAAGGAAAGATCGTTCTCACGGGAGTCTCCATGGGCGCCGTGGCCGCACTTCACGCAGCGGGAGACCTACGACCCGATCTTGAAGCGGTCCTGGTTGACAGTCCATTTTTGAGCCTTCGCAACACGATCGTTCACCATACGAAATTATTGTTTGGCTTGCCTTCGTTTCCGTTTACCGACCTCTTTGTGTGGAATCTGGCACGGATCAATGGATATCAAGCCGAAGAACTCGACACGCTGCAGGCGATAAGAGGGCTGGAGCAAATTCCAATCCTAATGCTTCATGGTCAGGACGACCGCCGTATCCCTCTTTCCACCGCCCAGAGGCTCTTCCGCGCGATTCCCTCCGACAGGAAAAAAATGGTCGTATTCCCGGGAGCCGGTCACGGTGCTGCCTATCGTTCGGATCCGAAGCGATATCTGGCAGAGGTGGTGGAATTTCTGGGGGGCTGACCGCGGGTCGAAGACCCGCGCGTTTCATGTTTAACGTTTCACGTTTAACGCGAATCCGGACCCGAATTCGTCCAAAACGTCAAGCAACTCGTTATTATGGGTGGTGCGGTAGCGCTGCTTCCGGACGGCGCAGGCAATATTACGCCGAACGCCGAATTC
>JAZFRU010000462.1:0-2911 GCA_036445815.1 Acidobacteriota bacterium
CGCCGTCGTTGGTGTTGTGTCCGCCGTCGATGGTGAACTGATTGCCCCGGAACCGGGTGCCTGCCGTGACAAAAGATTCGCTGTTGGGCCCGCCCGACTGGATAACGGACATCATGGCCGGAACCACGCCGGATTGCAGCGTGGCCAGGACGTACACGTTTCGCCCATTGAGAGGTAGATCACGGACTCGACGGTGATCTACCAGGGAAGAGATTTGGGAGTCTTCGGAACCCACGGCAATTTTCTGATCACTGACCGTGACAATTTCGTTCGTTCCCCCGATCTCGAGGACGAAGTTCAGGCTCACAACCTCCCCCACCGTGAGTTCGACCGGTGAATTGACCAAAGTCTTGAAGCCTGCCAATTCTGCGCGGACTTCGTAGATTCCCGGCCGCAGGCTGAGCAGGCGGAAGAATCCCGAATCGTTGCTCACCGTTGATCGTTTGATGTTGGTGACTGCGTTGCGGACGGAGATCTCCACGCCCGGCACGGTCCCTCCTGTCTCGTCCTGGACTGTTCCGGCGATAGTCCCGGTGCCCGATTGAGCTTGAATCGGGTGAATGAGGATTGAACTCAACAGTGGAATGACCAGGATAGAGGCTGGGAAGATCCATTTGAGGCCAGAATTGCTCATCGGGTTCTTCTCAAATTGCTCGCCTCGGTTTCCCATAACACGACTTGTCGTTAATTCTCGACCTGACCCGATCACAAACCTTCCTTTGGGAAGTTCCCCGCAGCCCTGCTCATCCGACAAATTAACATTAACCGATGACAGTTGTAGCGGAGGGAACGGACTGGTTTCCTGTTTAATGACGAACTCAAGGAAGTGCCATGAATGGCGACAATCGGGCACCTCTCCGGATTAGGGTTTTCTTCTCGTTTCTCACCCTGACCTCACAAGCCGCTCAACAACGGTCATCGTATGAAAATTAATCAGCGGTGCGATTGACTGGTATCATGTCAGCATATAATGCGTGTTGATGGCGGATATCCGTGCGACGCAGTCTCAGATTTCTCCGATAGGTGATGGTAGATAAACAGGTTCGACGTTTTCCCTCCAGGACATGTCAGTGGGTGGGCAAGGTGTTGCTTCCACTGGTGATGAGTGTTTCTGGATTTGCCTGGATTCAAGTCCAGGAGCCGCTTCAACCAGGTTCGGAGGCCGAGGCTTCTTTCGTCAAGTGGTTGAAGGAAGATGTCACCTTTGTCATTTCCCAGGAAGAACGGGAAGTCTTTCAAGCACTGGCCACGTTTGAGGAGAAAGAACGCTTTATTGAACAATTCTGGTATCGGCGGGATCCGGATCCGAACACATCCATTAATGAGTTCAGGGACGAACACTACCGGAGGATCGCTTTTGCCAATGAGAGATTTCAAAGTGGAATTTCGGGCTGGAAGACCGATCGTGGGCGCATTTATATCATCCATGGTCCCCCGGATGAGATCGTTTCTTATCCATCCGGTGGGCGCTATCTTCGGCAGGGGCATGAAGGTGGCGGCTCTACCTCCACCTTCCCGTTTGAGGTGTGGCGCTACCGTTATCTGGAGGGGGTGGGTTCGGAAGTGGAGCTGGAGTTCGTGGATGCCAGCTGGGCGGGAGAATATCGTCTGTCTCAGGATTCCGATGAGAAGGACGCGCTTCTCAGGGTCCCGAATGCCGGTTTGACTCGAGCGGAGAGCCTGGGGTTGGCGACCAAGACGGATCGCCCCTTTTTCCAACCGGGAATGCGAGGACGATATCCACTCGCCTACCAGAGGAGTCAAGACAGTCCTTTCGCTCGTTATGAGACCCTGGCCCAGGTGCAACGGCCGCCTGAAATCAAATACAAGGATCTGCGGGAGATAGTCCAGGTTGATGTGGCCTTTAACAGCCTCGACGTCCAGCTTCGACCCGACTACTTTCAATTGAATGAAGAGCAGGTTCTGGTTCCGATGACCCTGGAAATTCAAAATAAGAACTTGACCTTTTCACAGGAGGGCGGCAGGCATGTCGCCCAGGTGGCCATCTATGGCGTCATCACCACCATTACCAACCGTCGAGTGGTGGAGTTCGAAGAGGAATTGATGCTTTCTTTTTCGGAAAAAGATTTCCCAGGTGCCCTTGACTCACGGTCCATTTACCAGAAAATCACAGCTTTGAAGACGGGCATGAGATATCGATTGGATCTGGTGGTGAAGGATATTACAAGCGGCGATGTCGGGGTCGTTCGAAAGGCACTGCTGCCCTCTTCCTCCGGTCGACAGGAGCTTGCGGCCAGTTCTCTGATCCTGTCCGATTTAATCGTGCCGATTAATCAGCCGCAGGGATCGCAAACGGGGCAGATGTTTGTTCTGGGAGACATCAAGGTGCGTCCCAGCGTTAGCCGGATCTTTTCTCGAGAGAATGTGCTTGGAGTATACCTGCAGCTGTATCATCTTGGAATCGATCAGGCCACCCACACCCCGTGGATGGAGACCCGCTTCCGGATTCTTCGGAATAACGAAACCGTTCTCGAGTTGGTGGGTGAGCGCGGAGAGGGAATTCGCGTTTATTCCGATGGGAGGACCGTGTTGGTGAAGGCCCTTCCCGTGGAGGGAATGCAGTCTGGAGAGTACCGACTGGAAGTTGAAATCCATGATCGGATCCGGGATGAGAAGCTGACGTTGGAAGAGACGTTTGAACTACGCTGACCGCTGACCGCTGGTCTTCGACCAGCGGGTTCCACGTTCAGGTGGCAAGTCCAGTGTAGCAGCCGCTCTGTGAGCGGCTCTCCGGATTCGGCGTACTGAGGCGCCTCCCACACCCCGGGCCCACGTTAAACGTTAAACTTGAAACGCGCGAGGCCGAAGGGCCGAAGCGCTGACCCCTCATTCTTTTGTTTTCTTCAACTCTTGGGCCTGGTCCAGGTACTGGTGGGCATTCGCGTTGCGA
>JAZFRU010000463.1:0-10625 GCA_036445815.1 Acidobacteriota bacterium
CCAGGTCGGAGAGGTGATCGTTGCCACCAATCTAACCAGCGAGGGTGAGGCGACGGCCCTCTATCTGTCGAAACTCATTACTCCCTTGAACATTCGCATTACCCGCATTGCTGCCGGCATTCCCGTCGGAAGCGATCTGGAGTATTCTGATTCTGTGACCCTCACTCGGGCCCTCTCCGGCCGCCAATCCATCTAGCCTAGGTTAGGCATAAGGTTCTCTACTGCATCGCCGAGATCACTCGCCCTGACTGTGTTGCGCTCGGTTAGGCCTCCTCGACGTACCTCACGGTACGCCTGCGGTGCCTGTCCGTCGCGCGCCTTGTCAGGCCGGCGCTTTCGCCGCTTCGTCACGAGAACCTATGCCTAATCTAGGCTAAAGAAGAGTAGGGGCGCAAGGCCTTGCGCCCTTCCGGAATCGGCGCCCTGAGGCGCCTCCTACCTTCAGGAAAAAACGTCAGTCAAAAACGCACACAATCCCATGTCAGCCGGTCAGCCGGTCAGCCGGTCAGCCGGTCAGCCGGTCAGCCGGTCAGCCGGTCAGCCGGTCAGCTTTTCCCGTGTTCTGTCCGACCCTGCAGAAGGTCCACGGCGTGGGGAAGAAGCTTCACGACCGCTTCCAGGGACTCCGTGGCTCCCTTGGGGCTTCCCGGGAGGCACACAACCAGGGTTTGTTTTCGGGCTCCTGCCAGGGATCGTGAGAGGGCGGCGAATGGGGTCGATTTCAAGCCCACGGTGCGCATCAGTTCGGCCAACCCGGCCACCTCCTTGTCCAGGAGGGGGCGAATCGCCTCAGGTGTCACATCGCGGGGACCGAGACCGGTTCCTCCGGTGGTAACGATCAGGTCAATGTTCTGCACCTCTTCGGTCAGACTCCCGATGGTTGCCTGAATCTGGGCGACTTCATCGGGTAACACCTCAGTCGAGGCGAGTTCCCAGTCGTTTTTTTCGAGAATCTCCTGAAGAACCCGTCCCGAGGTGTCTTCTCTCTGATGGTGGAAGCAGCCGTCACTGATGGTGATGATGGCCGCTCTCATGGGGTGTATCCCTCGATCCAGATCTCCCCGTCCTGGTAGTGTTCCTTTTTCCAGATGGGAACCGTGGTTTTCAGAGTGTCGATGGCGAATCGACATGCCTCGAAGGCATCTCCTCGATGAGCCGAAGAGACGGCGATGAAGACGCTGCTTTCACCAATTTCCATTCGTCCGATGCGGTGGACAATGGAGAGTTCATCGAGAGGCCAGCGTTGCATGGCCTGGTCGCGGATCTTTTGGAGCTCCTTGATGGCCATTTCCGGATAGGCTTCGTAATGGAGGTGAGTCACTGTCTTGCCTCTGGCGTGGTTTCGAACCGTTCCATCAAAGGTGACAAGTGCCCCTGACCCTGGGCCTGCAACCGCGTCGACAATCTTCTTTCGGTCAATGGATGTCTCCACAATATCAATCATCGGGATCCACCACTTACCGGAGGAAAAAAGGATACCTCGTCACCCGGAGAAACAAGGGCATCCAGATTCGAATATTCCTGGTTGACGGCCACCAACAGGATCGGTTCGTATTGTTCGAGTCTGGGGAAACGCGTTTCCAAGCGCTGGAGGATTTCCCTGACAGAGGTTTCTGTTTCCAACTCCACGTCCATCTCAGATTTTCCGATCAAATCCTTCAAGGAGGCAAAAAACCGCAATTTCAGCATGTCCAGTTATTATACGAGGGCCGACGGTCCCCGGCCAGTCCATCCGTTGACAGCTGCAGCTGCCGTCAGGTGCAACATGAAACATGGAAGATGAGATGGCCCGATGGACGTTGTCAGGTGTCTGTCTGGAGTGCTAACATATCGGACAGATGAGGCCGATTCTTCTTCTGGTCATCTTGCTGGCCACCTCCACTGCACAGGGCGAAATTTTCAAGGTCAGAATCGACGGGATCATCGATCCCATCACTGCTGAATTCATTACCGGTGCCGTTGCCAGAGCTGAGGCGCAGAGAGCTGAAATATTGCTTCTTGAGCTGTCCACTCCGGGCGGTCTGGGCGTATCCATGCAGGAGATCATCCAGGTGATTCTTAACTCCGAAGTCCCTGTCGTCTGTTACGTCGGACCGAAAGGCGCAAGGGCTGCCTCCGCGGGTTTTTTTATTCTGCTCTCTGCTGATCTGGCTGTGATGGCTCCAGGAACCAACACGGGAGCGGCTCACCCGGTCTTTCCGTTGGGCGGGGGGGACGAGACGATGCTGGAGAAGGTCACCAATGACGCCCTGGCTAATCTTCGGGCCATCGTCAGCCAGCGTGAGCGCAATTACGAAATGGCGGAGAAGGGAGTCGTGGAGAGTAAGTCCTACACCGCTCAAGAGGCCCTGGAAGGGGGGTTGATTGACCTGATTGTGGAGGACGAGGAAGAACTCTTGAAAGAACTGCACGGCAGAGAGATCACCCGCTTCAGTGGGGAGCGCCAGTACCTGGAAACCGAGGGACAGGAACTGGTGCTGTTGGAAATGACTCTGCGTCAACAGATCCTATCCAGCATTGCAGACCCCAACATGGCCTTGCTCCTGGGAGTGCTGGGACTGTTGGGACTCTACTTGGAGTTTACCAATCCTGGTCTGATCGTTCCGGGTATCATTGGGGGGATCTGTTTCATTCTGGCTTTGCTGGGCTTTTCTCTTCTGCCCATCAACTTTATTGGAGTTCTGCTGATTCTCCTGGCAATTGGCCTCTTTGTGGCAGAGTTAATGGCTTCAGGCTTTGGGGTTTTTGGGGTGGGCGGGATTGTTGCCATGACCCTGGGACTGTTGGTTTTGATTGATGCTCCTAATCCAGAGGTGAGGATTCAGTGGGGAACTGCCCTGGCAGTGGCAGTCGCATTCGGTACCATCATCGTGTTCTTACTGCGACTGGTCCTCAAGTCGATCCGGGAAAAGGTCATTCTGGGGACCGGATCTTTGGAAGGCTCTATTGGACAGGCGAGGACTCCGGTCAACACGGATGGCGGAAAGGTTTTTGTGAGTGGAGAGTGGTGGCAGGCAAAATCGGAGAGTCCCATTGAAGAGGGGAGCCAGGTTCGCATTGTAGGATCAAAGGATCTGGTCTTGACGGTGGAACTCTATTCGCGGTCGGATTTCACATCGAATGAGTGATGGATGCTTTGCCAATTAGGAAACACGCAATGACTCAGAAAGCGAGGTTAAGATGCCCTGGTTTGTTATCGTTCTCATTGTAGCCTTTTATTTGCTCTCTTCCATCAAGATCCTGCGCCAGTACGAGAAGGGAGTGATCTTTCGGTTGGGGAAACTCCTGGCGAAGCCAAAAGGTCCGGGGGTGATCCTGGTTTTCTGGCCGCTTGACCAAATGGAAAAAGTGAGCCTGAGACTGGTGACCATGGATGTTCCTTCCCAGGACGTCATCACCCGGGATAACGTTTCGGTCAAGGTCAACGCCATCGTGTATTTCCGTGTTGTTGATGCGTCCAAGGCCGTGGTGACGGTTGAAAATTTTCTTTATGCCACCTCTCAACTCGCTCAAACCACCCTCCGATCGGTGCTGGGCCAGGTGGAACTGGACGATCTGCTCAGTAAACGAGAGGAACTCAATGAGCGTCTCCAGACGATCCTGGATCAAAGTACGGATCCCTGGGGAATCAAGATTTCCATGGTCGAAGTCAAGACAGTCGATTTGCCGTCAGAGATGCAAAGAGCCATGGCCAAGCAGGCCGAGGCCGAGCGGGAGAAGCGTGCCAAGATCATCCATGCAGAGGGAGAATTTCAGGCCGCTCAACGACTTCTGGAGGCCGCTCAAACTCTGGCCAAGGAGCCGATGACCCTTCAACTCAGGTATCTGTCCACTTTGACGGAAATCGGAACGGAGCACAACAGCACCATTGTTTTCCCGTTACCGATGGAGATCATTGAGCCCTTCCTCAGAATGGCCGAGTCGATCACAGATCGGAAAGAAAAGGAGTAGCTTGGAAAGAAAGTTGAAGCCTCGGGACGCAATGAGGCTCTATGGCGTTGCCCTGGGAGTCCTTTTTCTTTTTTATCTGATGGGACTATTTCTGGGGAGGAATCAATTTGTGGAGGCCCGGCCCAAAGAGGCGGCTCTTGCTGTTGAGGACAGTTCTTTGGAGAGCAGGCCTCCGGACCTGGATTTTTATCGGACCTTGACCGGTCCATCGTTGGCTGAGTCGGACCGAGCTGTCTCGCCAGAAGCAGTGTCGGGTGCTTCGCTGCCGGAGGAGGAGAACCTCATGTCTGGTGAACCATCCGCGATTCTTCCCTTAGAAGTTTATACGGTTCAGGTGGGAGCGTTCACGGCTCAAGTCGATGCCCGGCAGATTCTGATTCGCCTGGAGGCAAGGGGTTATTCCAGTGTGTTGATGAGCCCTTCGGAAACCGATCCTTTCTACCGCGTTTCAGTGGGTGAATTTTCGACCAACCAGGAGGCCCTGAGGATGGAGGACAAGCTTGGCAAGGACGGTTTTCTGACCTATGTCAAGAAAATCCCGGCCTCGAGTGCGGTCCAGTGATGGATCGACCGTTTTTCAAAGGGGGAGTCCTGTCGCTGATTTCAGGAGCGGCGCTCTGGCTTCCCTTTCACGATGGCCAGTTCTTTTTTCTGGCCTGGGTAGGTCTGACCCCCTTTCTTTTCTTTCTGGTGAGTAAACCCAGCTGGAGGATCACTCTGCTGGCCCATGCCGTCATGACATCCGCATATCTGGGTGGTGTTCTGTACTGGATTCCACAAGTCCTTGTGGTTTACGGAAATTTGGGTTGGTTGATGGCCCTGGCGGCCTTTTTGGTGATGCTGGTAGTGCTCAGTCTGCTTCTCCTTCCTTTTACCCTCATGACCCGATGGGCGGCAGGGAAATCGGTCATCTTGGCTTTGGGATGTGCGCCAGGTTTCTGGCTGCTCACGGAATTGTGTCGTAATGTTTTCCCACTCAATGGCTTTCCCTGGGCATTGCTGGGGTATTCTCAAATCCCTTACCTGTGGATCATCCAGACCTCTGACATCGGGGGTGTCTATCTTGTCTCTGTGCTGCTGGTGGGAGCCAACTCGGCTTTTGTAGGTGCACTGCGGCTCAAGACCTTCAAGCCGCTTTTCATTTTTGCAAGTCCTTTTCTGATGGCGAATCTCTATGGAGTCTATCGAGTGAACTGGTGGCAGCCGGATCCGGGTCCGATGTTGAAAGTCGCTCTGGTGCAGCCTAACATCGGATTATCTCAGGATAAGGAACACTACGCCGTCAAGTATTACGAAACCCTGCCCGAGTACTACCGGCAAGCCGTTGAGGCGGGCGCGGAATGGGTGATCTTTCCTGAAGCGCCTAATCCGTTTTTGTATCAGGAAGACTTCTATTTCAAAACATTTTGGGAAAGCCAGGTTTCGACACAGCAAGCTTTCTTGCTGTTCAATACGACCTTGTTTGAGGTGGAGCCGACCCTGCGTTATTTCAACAGTGCACTCATGCTCGGTCCCGAGGGGACTGAAGTGTATCGCTACTACAAGAACCACCTGGTGCCTTTTGGTGAGTACGTCCCCTTTCAAGATTGGCTTGGAGTCTTCTTTGCGCCTCTGGTACAGGAGGTGTCCGGATTTTCTCCCGGGGACGAGTTACAGATCGGTAATGTCTCCAACACGCCGTTTGCCACGCTGATCTGTTACGAAGGGATCTTCCCAGAATTGAGCCGTCGCCTGGTGGGCCAAGGGGCCCAGGTTTTTGTCAACATCACCAACGATTCCTGGTATGGACGTTCCACGGCTCCAAGACAACATCTCGAGATGATTCTGTTTCGCGCCATTGAGACGCGCAAACCTTTCCTTCGGAGTGCCAACAGCGGCTACTCAGCCGTGATCGACTATCGGGGCAGGCCCAGTCAAGAGATGGGGCTCTTTGAAGAAGGAGTTCTGTTGGCTCAGGTGGAAGGGAATACCCACCGTTCGATTTACTCTTACGTCGGAGATTGGATTAATATACTGATGGCAGGTGTGACGATATTGGTGGGCGTCATCGGGGCAGGGCGGAAGTCCCCGAAAAAGAAAGGAAGATAAAAACTTGGAAGACCTTCGTGAATATTACCGCAGCCTCAAAGAGCGACTCTCACACCTGTGGGAGTATCTTTGACGTAGAAGGGAAGGAGCAGGAGTTGGAGCGGATTGAGCAACTGATTTCCGATCCCACTTTCTGGGAAAATGCGGAAGATTCTCAGAAAAAGCTCCTGCAGAAGAGAAGTCACATTGAAGACACTCTTCGGCAAGTCGAGGAATTCAAGAAATCTCTGGGCGATGCGGAGGCTCTCATCGAGTTGCTCGATGAAGGCGAAGAAGTGACTTCCGATCTGCAAGCTGAACTGTCCAATCTGGACCAGGGACTCTCCGAGACTGAATTGAAAACACTTCTCTCCGGGCCCCACGACCGGAATAACTCCATTGTCACGATCCACCCGGGAGCCGGAGGAACAGAGAGCCAGGATTGGGCCGAAATGTTACTGCGAATGTATCTTAGATGGGCCGAAACTCGCGGTTACAAGTGTGAAATCACCGACTATCAAGTGGGCGAAGAGGCTGGAATCAAATCGGCGACGATTCTGGTGAAGGGTGACTTCGCCTATGGTTATCTCGCGGCCGAAATTGGAGTCCATCGTCTGGTTCGGATCTCTCCCTTTGATGCCGCAGCGAGGCGGCACACGTCATTCGCTTCGGTTTTCGTGACGCCGGAGATCGAAGAGGAGATGGATGTCGTCATTGATGACAAGGATCTCAGGATCGACACCTATCGGTCTTCAGGAGCAGGTGGACAACATGTCAACGTGACCGATTCTGCGGTACGCATTACCCATAGGCCTTCTGGAATTGTCGTCCAATGTCAAAATGAGAGATCCCAGCATCGCAACAAGGCAACGGCATTGAAGATCCTCAAATCAAGACTCTATGAAGCGGAAATGGAGAAGAAGCGGCAAGCACTTGATCAACTGGAGGACGGCAAGGCCGATATCTCCTGGGGAAGTCAGATTCGATCGTATGTTCTGCATCCCTATCGTATGGTCAAGGATCATCGAACCAAGCTGGAGACTGGCGATGTGGATTCGGTTCTCAATGGAGGGCTGGATCACTTGATCAGTGGATACCTCAAGAAAAAGAGTGAAGGAAAACACAAGGGAGGCCAATGACTGAATTCGACGACGAGGCGGTTGATGAGAGAGAGTCGAATCAACCGGAAAGAATCTCCCCGCCTCTGAAGAATCAAGCCCACAACTTCCGCCAGGGTTCCACCTCGCAGGCAAGGGACTTCTATGAGCGCCCGCTGGCAGGGTGGAAACAGGTGCTGTATCTGGTGATGATCATGGGGAGTCTGTTGTCGGTGGTTTATCTCCTCATCGTGGATGATAGCCGGCAGCGCCTGGTTGCCTCGGCCGGGACAATCCTGTATCCGGGAGAGCCGGACGATATCAATCGATTGCCGCCCCCTCCCCCCAAAGTCATCCAGGCCAGAGTGGTGACGGTTGCTGGTGGGGGGGGGGCGCCTCCCGGTCAAGACGAGCCTCGTGGAGTTCTTTTTCGGGATCTAGATCCGGTTCGGATCGGAGCCGAGGAAGAGGCCCCACCTGCTCCGATTGAACTTCCCAGAACGGAAGCCAGTCAGGATGCATTCAACTTGCTGTTAAGCCTGTCGGATGCAGCCGCCCAGCTCTCTCGGAATACTCTTGAGGAGTTGGAATTTACCCGGTGGCGACCGGTCAAGGATCAGCCGCCCGAATTCTGGATCGATCTGGTAGCGGTCCGCAAGTCCGACGGTGAGGAGGTCCATCTGATCTGGTCGGTCAATACCGAGGGTGAGCGCGTGTCAGCTCTGAGCCAGGCTGCCCGAGATCTGGAACCAGCCAATAAGCGAAGGGGGGAGGCGGCCCCTCAGGCGCCGAATCTTCGCCAACAAGCCACAGAATAAGATAATCCTTTTTTTTCTTTCCCTCTAAATTGAGCCAATACGTTTGTGGTCCCTATCCTCTTCCCCGTGAAACGTGAAACGTGGAACGTGAAACGCGCCGGCCAGAGGCCGGCGTTAATACTGCTTACGAAAATGATCGTCCGGCAGAGGATCGCGGTGATGCCAGCCTTTGTCCTGGTCTTTGTCTCGGGAAAAGATCCGGCGAAGGAGGGATAGGGGGAGTAAAAGGGCGTAGAAGGAAAAGACCAGGAGCACGAATGTATTGATTCGGCCCATTATCCTGGCCAGCTTCAATAAAAGTCCGTGGATCGCTTTGAATAACCTAACCAATGTTTTCAGAGTGTTGGTCCTTTTTGTCCAGAAAACAGTTTTCGATAACCAGAAAATCAAGTCCCATGCGCATCAAGCCCTGATAGGCCTGCCGAGGAGACTCAACGATCGGTTCACCCCGCACGTTGAAACTGGTATTCAGAAGAAGCGGGCAACTGGTTTGTTTGTGAAACTCTTCCAACAATCGGTGAAACCGCGGGTTGGTGGTGGAATTGACGGTTTGAATACGGGCCGATCCGTCGATGTGAGTCACCGCAGGTATCCGGCCTCTCATCTCGGCTTTTACGGGTGCCACCACCTGCATGTAGGGGCTGGGGCGATCCAACTCGAAGTAGGCGGAGGCATGCTCTTCCATGATCGCCGGAGCAAAAGGACGAAAGGACTCCCGGAATTTAACCCGAGTATTGATGAGGTCCCGGGCTTCTTCGTTTCGAGGATCGGCCAGGATGCTGCGATTTCCGAGCGCTCTCGGACCAAACTCCATGGGGCCTTGAAACCAGCCACCGATACCTCCCTGGGCCAGAGTTCTTGCTACCTTCTCCATCAGGGTGGAATCATCGAATTCCTGGTAGGTGGCCCCGATCGTGTCGAGACATTGCCGCACTTCGGGGTTGTCATGACGGGTGCCCAGCAGGGAACCTCGCTGTTGATCTCCTGAAGTCTCCGAGTGCCGGTGCCTGGGCTTTCCCAGAAACCGATGCCAGACGACCAGGGCTGCACCCAGTGCCCCGCCTGAATCACCGGCAGCGGGTTGGATCCAGAGGTCTTGGAAATCGGTTTCCCGCAGGATTCGACCGTTAGCCACCGAGTTCAGTGCCACACCCCCAGCCATACACAAGTGTTTTTTGCCGGTGCTTTTGTACAAGTGGCGGCACATTCTCAGGATCACTTTTTCGGTCACTTTTTGAATAGAAGCCGCCAGATCCCTGTGCCTCTGTGAAAGAGGTGTATCTGGTTTTCTGGGAGGTCCACCAAAGAGTTTTTCAAATTGAGAGGAAGCCATCTTCAATCCTGTTTCAAAGTTGAAGTAAGAAGTGTTTAATTGGAAGGAACCGTCCTCGTCAATGTGAATCAGATGGTTCTCGATCAGGTCGCTGTAGGTAGGGTCTCCATAGGGAGCAAGACCCATCACCTTGTATTCTCCGGAATTAACCCTGAAGCCGAGATAATAGGTGAAGGTGGTGTAAAGCAGGCCCAGGGAGTGAGGAAAGGAAATATCCGACTCCAGAACTATTTCGTTTCCCTGAGCCTGGCCCAGGGCCGTGGTGGTCCATTCTCCAACGGCGTCAATGGTCAGCAGCGCAGCCGAGGAAAAAGGAGAAGGGTAATAGGCGGATGCGGCATGGGATTCGTGATGGTCCGAGAACAGAATTTCTCCGTCGTACTCGAGTTCTTTCCTGATCCACTCCTTGATCCAGATCTTTTCCTTCATCCACACGGGGATGGCTTTGAGATATGAAGCCAATCCCCGTGGGCAATGGCGCAGGTAGGTCTCAAGAATCCGTTCCAGTTTGACAAAGGGCTTTTCATAAAAGACCACATAATCCAGATCCGCTACCGTCAACTGGCCGATCCTGAGGATCCTGGCTATGGCCTGGGAGGGAAACGAGCTGTCGTGCTTGAGCCGACTGAAACGCTCTTCCTGAAGCGCAGCGATGATTCGCCCGTCATCCAGCAGGCAGGCAGCACTGTCGTGGTAATAGGCCGAAATTCCCAGAATCTTCGTCATGGCACTGAAAAGGTCATGGAACTGAAAAGGCGCGTCATTGTAACACCTTTTTCGTTCTGATAGATTGTGTCCGATAGAATGAAACGAGGCGCACGGGTGGGGAAAATAGGCATTGTCGTTGAACTCTGGGAATTCTTGAAGGTGCGCAAGAAGATGTGGTTATTCCCTATTCTGGTGTTCTTGCTTCTGGTGGGAGTGCTCATGGTTTTCTCCGAGTCGTCCGCTGTAGCGCCTTTCATCTACGCGTTGTTCTAACCCGCATTTCTCACACCCCCTCTACTGCATCGGAGCTCGCCTTCATCTGAGCGAAGCGAAGAATGATCCACCCTGACTGTGTTGCACTCCTTCGGCCTCCTCAACGTGCCGTACAGGACGTTTGCGGGGGCCTCGGTCGTACGCCTTGTCAGGTCGGCCCTTGCACCGCTTCGTGACGAGAAGGTGTGAGAAATGTGGGCTCTAGTCCGAATGATGCATCAATTCTCTTCGGTATCGCGCTCCACCTACATCCGAATGAAGCAAAGAAGCAACCGTCTTTGTCGCGCATGATTGGCCGTTGAAACTACGTGTCCAATGGGGCGATAATGTTATGGTCAAGTAGGGAGGGCTTTCTTTCGTGGATTTCTATTTTAGAAG
>JAZFRU010000464.1:0-4753 GCA_036445815.1 Acidobacteriota bacterium
GTTGATGTAAGACGACCTCGCTGGGAGCGGCCTCACTCCGTTCGGTCGCGTTCCACGTTCCAGGTTCCACGTTCCACGGAAGAAGAGAGTAGGGGCGTACGGCGTGCGCCCTTCGATCAGAGGGCAAGCCCAGTGTAGCGGCCGCTCTTTAGCCCGCCTTCCTCACACCCGCTCTACTGCATCGACACCATGATCCGTCCTGACGGTGTTGCATTCGGTCGGCCTCCTCGGCGTACTGTACGAGTACGCCTGTGGTGCCCTATCCTCACGCGCCTTGTCAGGCCGGCCCTTGCGCCGTTTCGTGACGACCTGGTGTGAGGAAGTCGGGCTTGAGCGGCTCTCCGGATTCGGCGCCCTGAGGCGCCTCCCACATTCCGGATCCACGTTTCACGACAAGAAGTGTAGGGGCGCACGGCGTGCGCCCTTCGATCAGTTGGCAGTGCCAATGGAGCGCCCGCGTTTCAGGGCTCTCCCCAAACAAAGAAGGGAATGGATCAGAGGAAAACACTTGCACGGTACGTTTTAGTGTGTTAAAACGTTAGCGTGTTACAACGTTACTGATTGGAATTAAAGAGTCCGGCTATGGAACAAGAACTGGAAAAGGACGAAGGGGTCAGAGATTTGTTCGGCGTCATTGCCAGCCTGGAAGACGCCGCTGAATGTGCCCGTTTCTTTCGCGACCTGTGCACACTCAACGAGTTGAAAGCCATGGCGGAGCGTTGGCGGGTGGCTCAGATGGTATCCGAGGACATCCCTTACCGTCTCATCAGCGAACAAACGGGGGCCAGTACCGCGACCATCACTCGGATCGCTCACTGGGTGAATCACGGTGAAGGCGGCTATCGATTGATGCTCGACAAATCAGAAGTGTAGGGGCGCACGACCGTGTGCCCTTCGGAATTGGGTGACAGGAAAATGAAACTGGATAGTGATAACTTGAAAATTGTGCTTCAGAAGCAGGGGCGTCTGGCGAAACCTTGCCGAGAACTTCTGAAGTCGGTGGGGCTGGAGTTCGAGTATTATGACGGACGCCTGTTTGCGCCCTGTCAGAACTTTCCCCTCGACATTCTTTTTCTTCGGGACGATGACATTCCGGAGTACGTTCAAGACGGTGTCGCCGATCTGGGCGTTGTAGGGTTGAATGTGGTCCAGGAAAAAGCCTCCCAGGTGATCCAGCTGGACGCTCTGGGGTTCGGGGCCTGCTCTTTGTCGATTGCGGTTCCCAAAAAGAGTTCCATCCGCAGTATCGCTGATCTTGAAGGTAAGCGCATTGCCACCTCTTATCCCCGAATTCTCAAGGGGTTTCTGGACCAACGGAAAGTGAAAGCACGTATTATCCAGATCAGCGGGTCGGTGGAAATTACGCCCAGTTTGGATGTGGCAGATGCGATCTGTGATCTGGTATCGACCGGAAGCACCTTGCGAAGTAACGAGCTGGAGCCCCTCGAAGTGGTTCTCAAATCAGAGGCCTATGTCATTGCCAATGCCCAGTCACTCAAGGATCCCCGGAGGCTGGAACTGATCGACCGTCTTCGAGTGCGTTTTCAAAGTACTCTCAAGGCACGTTGTACGAAGTACGTCATGATGAATGCTCCCAAGACGGCTCTGGAAGAAATCAAGACTATTTTACCCGGCATGAAAAGTCCCACCGTGGTTCCTTTGGCTGACGATGAGATGGTGGCGGTTCATTCAGCCGTTCCCGAGGAATTGTTCTGGGATGTGATTGAAAAGCTGAGAAAGGCCGGAGCCTCAGATATTCTCGTGGTTCCCATAGAAAAAATGGTGTCGGGTTGAAATCGTATCGACTGTCAGAGCTGACTCCGGGGGATATCGAGGGCCTTTGCCTGAGGAATCCCATCACTGATCCTGAGCTCATGGAGACCTGTCGGGAGATCTTTGATCAGGTTTCTTCCCGGGGAGATGAGGCAGTGCGTTCCCTGACCGAGCGTTTCGACGGCGTGAAGTTGGATGACATTCGAGTGGGCAGGGACGGGTTTTCCCAGGCGAGAAAGAGCGTTTCACAGGAAATCAGAGGCGCCCTGGAGGAAGCCGCCGGTAACATCAGAACCTTTCATGCTTCCCAGCAGATGGCCGAGGAGGCCGTGTTGGTCCGGAAGGGAGTCCTCTGCTGGCGAGAGACTCGTGCCATTGACTCGGTGGGCCTGTATGTCCCTGGAGGCAATGCCATTTTGCCCTCCACGGTTCTGATGCTCGGCATTCCTGCCCAGTTGGCAGGCTGCAGACGGGTTCAATTGTGTGTGCCGCCAAGCGGTGACGGTAGGGTGGCTCCCGAAGTCCTGGCAGCGGCGGATCTTGCCGGTATCCGTGATGTCTTCGCCATCGGAGGTGCTCAGGCGATCGCCGCCATGGCTCTGGGAACCGAAAGCGTTCCGGCCGTTGACAAGATCGTGGGACCGGGCAATCGCTGGGTGCAGGGCGGGAAACTGCTGGCCATGCTGGCAGGAACGGCCATCGACATGGTGGCCGGACCCACCGAAGTTCTCATTATTGCCGATCAGACCGCTTCCTGTGAGCTGATTTGCAGCGACCTTATCTCACAGGCGGAACACGGCAGCGACAGCCGGGCCATTCTGGTTGCTACGTCTTCCTCTGTTGTGGAGGAGGTAAGCCGCTTGATCTGGAGTCGAATCGAAGACCTGCCCCGCAGGAAATATGCCCAGGCCGCTCTACAGGACAGTTTCGCCGTTGTGGCCGAGTCGCTGGAGAAAGCCTTTGATTTTTCCAATCGGTACGCTCCGGAACACCTGGTCTTGCATCTGGAGGCCCCCGGAGACTGGGTTCCGGCGGTGCAAAGTGCCGGCTCGGTGTTCCTGGGAGCCTGGTCACCTGAGGTCGCCGGCGATTACGCTTCAGGTACCAATCACACGTTGCCCACCTCTGGGCTGGCTCGGGCCTATTCGGGCGTCTCACTGGATACCTTTGTCAAGAAGATCACCTTCCAGGAACTGACGGAACAGGGTCTGGAGGAATTGGCGCCTACCCTGGAATCCCTGGCAAGTCTGGAGGGGCTCGAAGGACACCGAAGAGCGGTGCGCGCCCGATTGGAGGGGAAAAACTGAATCCTGACCCCTGACCTGAAACGTGAACATGAAACGTGAAACGACCATGGAGATCACTCAACTGATTCGTGCCAATATCGCAGAGCTGGAACCTTACCAGTCGGCGAGAGAAAGGATCCAGGAAGGGACCTTGCTGGATGCCAATGAGAATCCGTACGACCTTGAATGGGAAGGCGTGAAGCTCAACCGCTACCCGGATCCCCGCCAGCGGGATTTGAGGGTGGCGTTGGCCCGATATCTGGGGATCGAAAGCGACCAGGTGCTGGCAGGGGTGGGTTCCGATGAAGTCCTGGATTGGGTCTTGAAGGTTTTTTGTCTGCCCGGGAGAGACCAGGTTGCCATCGCTGAACCGACCTATGGCATGTACCAGGTGATGGCCGACATCTTCGGGATTACCTCCTTCCGTTTTCAACTCGATGCCGACTTCCAGTTTCGCTGCCGGTCGTTCCTGGAGAGTGTACCTCCCGAAGTGAAGGTTCTTTTTCTATGCTCTCCCAATAATCCCACCGGGAATCTATTGGAAAGAGATGAAATCCTTCAGGTCGCCCGCCGGTGGGGGAAGGTCGTGGTGGTTGATGAGGCCTATGTTGAGTTTTCGGAGGAACCTTCACTGGTTGAGGAACTGAACGCATTGCCCAACCTGATCCTTCTCAGAACTCTTTCAAAAGCCTTTGGACGTGCGGGCATGCGCCTGGGCTATGCGGCCGCTTCCCCGGAGATCATCAGGACTTTCATGAAGGTGAAAGCGCCTTATAATCTGAGCTCCTTGATCATGAAAATGGGTTGTGAGGTGATGGGCGACCCGGGTCCCTATCTCGCCCAGATCGGGAAGATTCGAAAAGAACGCGAAAGAGTCTCGACCCGACTGAAGGAAATGAAGCAGATCGAGGAGGTGTTTTCCTCGCAGGCCAATTTTCTGCTGTTCCGCTGTCCGAAGGCCTCGCTGGTTTATAATCAACTTCTGGAGAAGGGGATCATTGTCAGAGACCGCAGTTCCCTTGAGAACCTGGAGAACTGTATTCGTGTCAGCATTGGAACTCCTGCACAGAACGAGTTGTTTTTAGGTGAACTACCAAGAGTTTTGGAGAGTGCTTTATGAGTAACAGGACCGCTTCGATCCAAAGGAATACCCGTGAAACGGACATTGATTTGAAGCTCAATCTGGATGGCCAGGGCAAGTGCGACTGTCAGTTAGGGCTGGGTTTTCTGGAACATATGTTGGAATTGCTGGCGCGCCATGCCCGAATTGATCTGACGGTCAAGGCCAGGGGAGACCTGGAGGTTGACGATCATCACTTGACGGAGGATCTGGGGATCAGTCTGGGACAGGCTCTGGCGAGTGCCCTGGGGAAGAAGGAGGGGATCGAGCGGTATGGATCCTCGGTCCTTCCCATGGACGAGGTGTTGCTGGTGGTGGCGATGGACCTGGGAGGCCGCTTCGCCTTCTCCTGCGACTATGATCCTCAAAGAGATCAGGTTGGAGATCTCTCCTGTGAGTTGGTCCCCCACTTTTTCAAGTCGCTGGCCAATGCTCTCGGGTGCAATCTGCATATGCGGTTTCTGAATGCGGGAGAGAATGAGCATCATCGTGTTGAGGCCATGTTCAAGGGCTTTGCCCGTTCGTTGCGGATGGCAGCGCGCATCGACCCGGAGACGAGGGGCGAAATCCCCTC
>JAZFRU010000465.1:0-4723 GCA_036445815.1 Acidobacteriota bacterium
GTGATGCGTTCATGGTTCGGGAAAGCGTCGGCATGGCGATGCTCAAGATAGAGACGTCGATCACCACCATGAACAGCCCCAGAGCCACACTGAAGAGGATGACCCAGGGATTGCGCTGCTTTAAATCGGAATTTTCCATCGTCGCCGGGACACCTTTTCATTCATAACAGCCCAACCAAAAGGAAACATTGAGCCAAGTCATGGCCGAGAAGTCAATACAGTAAGGAACGTTCACTGGTGGAAGCGGCCCTTTGACACCATACATGGCTTCTAGCCCGTAACTCCTCTTGGAAAAGTTGTTCAATAATAGACTGGGACCGACTCGAATTGTTTTATAACTGACCAAATACACCACCATCATTTCCGCGACCTCCTCCAACTTCCTTACAATCGCCCCCACAAGGATTATTGAACCGAATTGAGCTATCAGGCACCGGGACGACTTTCCGTCTCGATGCAACCGGCCTTTTTAAAGAGTGCATCCACGAAAATAAGGAGAAGCTAACCATGTCGAAGAAACGATTGGGTATCCTGGCGACTGTACTGGCCATCACACTCTGCCCCACAGCTTGGGCGCAGGTAACAACCGGCAACATTTCCGGGACGATCAGCGACGAGACCTCTGGAGTGCTGCCCGGTGTCGAAGTCACCCTCACCAATACCGACACCTCGATTTCCCGACACGTCGTGAGCGATGATGAGGGAAGGTACCGAGCCTCTAACCTGACCCTTGGCAGTTACGCAGTCCAGGCCGAGTTGGCCGGATTTCAGACCAGCGTACGCTCGGGCATCACCTTGACAGTGGGAAGCGAAGCACTGGTAGACCTTACTCTATCCGTAGGCGAGATCACCGAACGGGTGGTGGTCGAGGGACAGGCTCCCATGATCGAGAGCACATCTTCAACCATTACCGGTCTGGTCGACGCAAAAAAGATCCGCGATCTTCCCCTGAATGGTCGGAGTTTTACCCAGTTGGCGGCTTTGCAGGAGGGGGTAGCCACCCCCACCAACTTCGCCTCGACCCAGCCCGGCAACGAGGGCCAGAAGCTCTCCATTGCGGGAACCCGCATCACCGAGACCGCCTTTTTGCTGGATGGCACGGACATTCGAGGCCATTTCAACACCACACCAGGAAGCGTGGCGGGAGTCTCCCTGGGAGTCGACACGGTTCGGGAATTCACCGTGGTAATTGGCGCAGCGAGTGCCGAATATGGTGGATTCACCGGAGGGGTGATCAATGCCGTCACACGATCAGGAACCAATCAACTGCATGGTTCCATCTTTGAATTTCATCGCAACAGCGCTCTGGATGCCCGGAATTTCTTTGACCTGGATCCGGTTAATCCCACCGAAAGAAGCTCACCTCCCGAGTTCAAACGCAACCAGTTCGGATTCACCCTGGGTGGTCCCATCATCAAGGATAAGACCTTTTTCTTCGGAAGCTATGAGGGTCTGCGGGATCGACTGACGGTCAGCAACACCGCCACCGTTCTGGACGAGAATGCGCGTCAGGGAATTTTTCCCAATGGGATATTCAATGAATTTACCGGGCAGGTCGTGAACCAGATCGACGTGAGTCCCGCCATTCAGCCCTATCTGGATACCTTCCCCCTGCCCAACGGAAAGAACTTCGGGGACGGAAGTGCTGAATTCGTGTTTTCCAATCCCATCCCCACCGACGAAGACTATTTCATGCTGAAGATTGACCACAACATCTCAGACTCGGATTCGCTGTTCGTGCGCTATACGCTCGATGACGGGGAGAAATCAAATCTCTCGGCCATGCCCAACTTTACGGAGCTTCGTGAAAACCGGTCTCAGTTCGTCACGATCGAAGAAAAAAAGATCCTCACTCCCAACCTGATCAATGAGTTTCGATTTGCCTTCAATCGCAACCGGGCCGACTCGGATTCTGAGCCCTTCACCTCCATCGATCCCTCACTCAAATTTGTCCCCCTGCCGGATCGGAAATTCGGCAGCCTGAACTTACCTTCCGGATTCACCGGCTGGGGAGCCTCAGCCCTCACCCGTCTTGAGCAGACGCTGAACCGTTTCGAGTATGCGGACAACCTGGTCTACACCTCGGGCCGCCACTCCCTCAAGTTCGGCTTCAAATACACCCGTCTGCAATTCAACATGACCAACTGTCTGTTCTGCCCCGGACAATTCACCTTCTTCACGACACCGAGTCTTCTGCAGGCAAGCCCCTTTTTCCTTCTAGTGACACTCGGCAACATCGATCCGCCTGACGAGCTTGAAGCTCCCTTCGTTCGAGGCAAGCTGGGTCCGGTGGTCAAGCAGGGCATGCGGCAGAACCTGTTTGGTTTTTACGTCCAGGATGACTTCAAGGTGAAGTCCAACTTGACGCTCAATCTGGGCCTCCGCTACGAGTTCTATACCAATCCGACCGAGGTGGCAGACAGAATCAGTAATCTGGATGAACCGCTCGATTCGCAAGTTCGGGTGGGAGGAAGCGTGTTGTCCCGCAATCCCTCACTCAAGAGCTTTTCCCCCCGGATCGGATTTGCCTGGGATCCCTTCGGCAATGGAAAGACCTCCGTCCGAGGAAGCGGCGGAATCTTTTACGATTTCTTTGGACCGAACCGATTTCTTGGGGCCCAGACCTCAGCGCCCTTTTTTAACCGAGTTGCGCCGCTTTTCCCCGCCTTCCCAAACTTTGTCGACACCATCAACGACGAGGTCATCCAGGGAGGCTCCGGCATCTTTGTTTTCAAAACGCCCAACCAGTCCTATATCGCACAGTTCAATCTGACGGTACAGCAGGAAATCGCTCCGGAAACGGTGGTTTCCGTCGGCTATCAAGGATCCCGGGGGATCAAACTGAGCCGAATGAACGACGTCAACATCGCCACTCCTCAAGTTCAGAACGGCCGATATTTCTGGCCCGAGGGTTGTATCACCCAGATTCGCCGTGGAGAGGCCCCTCAACCCGGTTGCTCGGCACGGGCCAATCCCAATTTTCAGATGATCCGGATGTTCTCATTCGACAGTAATTCTTTCTTCCATTCGCTTCGAGCATCCCTCCGACGCCGCTTCAGTAATGGATTCCAATTCCAGAGCTCTTACACATTTTCTCGGTCCATCGATGAGGCCTCCAACTCGGGTCCCTTCGACGGTGCCGGGTCGGTCGCCAATGGCACCGCCAACGTGTTCTTCGACCAGCGCATCGACCGTGGTCTATCCAGCTTTGACGTACGCCACAATTTCTCCATGAACGGCGCGGTGGAACTCCCCTTCGGCCCCGGTAGGGCTTTTGGAGCGGGGGCAACCGGAGCGCTGGGAAAACTGATCAGCGGCTGGCAGCTGAGCGGCATTCTGAGCCTGAGCGACGGCAATCCGGTGAACCTCCGAGTGGGCTTCAATCGATCTCGCAGTCAAGCTGGACCGGATCTCTCTGAACGGCCGGATCTGGTGGTGGGAGCCGATAACAACCCTGTTCTGGGCGGCCCCGATCAGTACTTCGATGTCAGCTCCTTCGTCCTCCAGCCCGAGGGTGTCTGGGGCAACCTGGGACGCAACACCCTGACGGGCCCCGGCGTGGCCACACTGGACCTCTCTTTGACGAAGGATACGGCACTCAACGAGGACCTCACCCTGCAGTTCCGGTCGGAGTTTTTCAACATTTTAAACCGCGCCAACTTCGGAGTCCCGGCCAATACGATTTTCAGCGACGCTTCCGGCACCCCTGTGGGCAACGCGGGCAGAATCACCAATACGAGCACGACAGCCCGACAGATCCAGTTCGCTTTGAAGCTGGTCTTTTAGCCTGCGGTACCATGGTCGGGATCCTGAGGGCCCATCGGTCCCCCTGGATCCCGGCCATGAGAATAATAGACACCCTTTCAACGAGGTGACCGATGAGTGCTCGTACTCCTGCTGTGGGACAAGCGGCCCCTGATTTCGAAGCCTTGAAATCGGATCAAGGCAGGTTTCACCTGAGCGAAGAATTAGAACCAGACAACAATGTGCTGCTGCTGTTTTATCGAGGTCATTGGTGACCTTTTTGTGTCAGTCAGTTGACTGGATTCAAGAAGCGCTACCAGACCGTCCAGGCCCTGGGCACTCGGATTTACGCCCTTTCCGTGGATGAACCCGGCAAATCCGAGACCCTTTCCAAGGCATTACAATTGCCCTTCACGTTGCTGTGCGATGTCGACAAGAGCATTATCGACCTGTACGATTTGCATAACCGAGACGAGCATGGCGGCATCGCCTATCCGGCTCAGTTCGTCGTCAAGCCGGACGGAACAATCGGTTACCGATCTCTGGACCGTACTATTCAAAGGGCCGATGTTTCCGAGGTCCTCAGTTTTCTGAAAACCTTGCATAAGGACCCTTCCTATCAAGCTCAGGATCATGAGAGAAAGAAATGGCTGATTCCTTCTCTTCTGCCTGTCAAGCAGTTGTGGCGAAGCCGGTCTCTCAAATAGGCTCATCGCTTCTGGCCCGCATTTCTCACACCTTCTCGTCACGAAGCGGTGGAAGGGCCGGCATGACAAGGCGCATGACCCGCAAGCGGGTACCCCAGGCCCCCGCAAACGTACTGTACGGTACGTTGAGGAGGTCGAAGGAGTGCAACACAGTCAGGGTGGATCATTGCGCCGATGCAGTAGAGGGGGTGTGAGAAATGCGGGCTAGATGACAGGATCCAGTACATTATCCAGGTTGATGCTTTCCCTCAGACACAAAAAAAGCGAAGATA
>JAZFRU010000466.1:0-3597 GCA_036445815.1 Acidobacteriota bacterium
GAAGGTACTCTTGATCCGGACTTCGAACTCTTCTAGCATAAGGTGTAGAAAATCATATCTCATCCGGGGCTGACCTTGAATGCGTAGGAGTGGATTGACTGAATTAACAGGGGAGCCTCAAAAAAAGATGTCGGGCGGCGTTCCGCCGGTTCATCCTAAAAAATAGGGTGATGTGATTAGGTGTAACTTGCTGGAAACCCTGAATTGTAGGGAACGCACAAAGATATGGCGGAGAGGGCGGGATTCGAACCCGCGGTACAGTTTCCCATACACACGCTTTCCAAGCGTGCTCCTTAAGCCACTCGGACACCTCTCCACTCTGTACTGCCGTGGAATTCGGAGGAGGTGGGATTCGAACCCACGTGCCCAGTTCATCACCAGGCAACCCGATTTCGAGTCGGGCCCGTTACGACCACTTCGGTACTCCTCCACAATTCCTGGGCTCAGTCCAAACCGGTCACTCATTACAACGAGCCACTCCTGAGAAGTCAAGTAGGCCGCGGCTGCCCGCTTACGGGTGGCCGAACCCGGTGACTGCTTCATTTCGCTCAGATGAAGGGGGCGGTGCTGCAGGTTAGATATTGATGAATCATCCGGGCTTCCTTTGGGAAAAGACTGTGCAAATTGGGATGGTATAGTATAGTTCCGCTGTGCGATGAGCGGGGAATGACCGCTTATCATGTGACAGGTCTCGGGCCTGTGCGACGTGCCCCTCGAACCATGTCAGGTCCGGAAGGAAGCAGCATTAAGAGGATCAGCATGGGTGCCGCAGATCACCCGGGACCTGACCAGTCCAGCCTCAGGCCGGCTGGTTGATCCCATCGCCTGAGGAGGGCAGGGGGCTTACCATCAGGTTGTCCATGAGATGAGTTATCAGGTTCTGGCCCGCAAATGGAGGCCTCAAGGCTTTGACGCAGTGGTGGGGCAGGAGATCGTCACCAAGACTCTCAAACATGCCATCGAGAGCGATAGGATGGCACATGCCTTTTTGTTTTCCGGGGTGCGAGGGGTCGGGAAGACCAGCACGGCTCGCATCCTTGCCAAGGCTCTGAACTGCCAGCAGGGTCCGACCCCCACGCCCTGTGGGGAGTGCGATTCATGCCAAGAAATAGCTTTGGCCAGCAGCGTGGATGTTCTCGAAATCGATGCCGCTTCCAACACCGGAGTGGATAATATCCGTGAGCTCAGAGACAGTGTGCGCTATGGAACCGCAAGAGACCGTTTCAAGGTTTTTATTATCGACGAGGCGCACATGCTCTCCAATGCCGCCTTCAATGCCTTGCTGAAGACATTGGAGGAGCCTCCACCGCATGTAAAGTTCATTCTTGCTACAACACAGTACGAGAAGATACCGGTGACCATCATTTCCCGGTGTCAGCAGTTTGATTTCAAACCGATCCCTTTTCGACTCATCACCGAGCGGCTGAAACTCATTTGTGCGGAGGAGGGGATTGACATCAGCGATTACGGACTCAGGGCGATCGTGTCAGCTGCTCAGGGCAGCATGCGTGACGCACAGTCTGCACTCGATCGTGTGATGGCCTTCAGCGGGAAGAAGATCAGTGACGAAGACGTGCGAACACTACTGGGAGTGGTCGATGAGCGGGCGGTCATGGCTGTTGTCGATGCGGTGCGTGACGAGGACTCGAAGGCTTTGATCCGGCAGGTCGAAGATCTCACCAATTCGGGAGTCGAATCTCAGAACTTTTGTCGCAAGCTGATCCTGCACGTGAGAAATCTGATGGTGTGCCAGGTGACGGGATGGGATGAACAGCTATTGAATCTGGCCGATTCGGAGAAAGACGCAATGGTAGAGCAGGCCGGAAGTTTTTCGCAACTCGACTTGATCCGCTTCTATGACATGCTCAATCGGACCGAGGCCGATCTTCGGTGGAGTTCCCACCCATGGGTTCATCTGGAATTGACACTCATGAAGCTGGTGGAATTGAGCCGGTTGCCGACGATTGAGGAGGTCATTGGCAAACTCGGCGGCGAGAACCAGGGTCGCTCAATTCCCGGCAGAGATCACCCGCCTCAGGCAAAGTCCATGAAAGCGGCCCCGTCGGTCTCCACCCGGACTCGATCCGCCGCTTCGGCGAAGGGCCCTGTGGCGATCGAAGAAAAGACGCCTGAGGAGGAACCAGGCCAGAATGAAGCTCGGCCTCCGAGTGAGCCGATCGAACAGGCTGAGTCTTCGGGGGCCGATCAGGTTATAGAGACCCTGTTGGCGGCTGTGCAGGCCGAGAGTATTATCTTGTCCACATCGCTTGAGAACGCTTCCGGGACGACCCTTGAGAAGGGGACGTTATCGATTCGATTTTCGCAAGAGGAAGCCTTTCATCACCAGGTCGTCTCCAAGCCGGAAAACCAGCAACGGTTGTCCGCCTTGTATGCCAAGATCATCGGGTCCGAACCTCAACTTGAGATTCTGTTGGAAGGACCGGCCAAGGCTCAGGCCGATCCGACGGATAACCCCAAGGTCCAGGCGTTCATCGAGACCTTTCCCGGGAAGTTGATCGTAGAAAAAAGAACAGATGACTAACGAGGCAGGTCGATGAAAAACATCAAGAAAATGATGAAGCAGGCTCAAAAAATGCAGGAGCAGCTGGAATCAGAAATGGGACAACTCCAGGTGGAGGCCAGCAGTGGTGGGGGAATGGTCAGCGTGACCATGGACGGAAAAAAGCAGGTTGTTTCCATCAGCATAGAACCGGAGTCGGTTGACCCGGACGAAGTGGAAATGCTTCAGGACTTGATCATCGCGGCGGTGAACGAAGCTGGCCGCAAGGTTGACGACGAACTCAGTGGACACCTTGGTGGATTGACTCAGGGTCTTCTCGGATAACGACGGAACTGGACAGTGGAAAGTTGATGACAGATCAAGAGAATCCAATTGAGCGGCTTATCAAGGAGTTCAAGAAACTGCCGGGAATCGGACCCAAATCAGCTCAGCGGCTGGTCTTTCATCTGATTCGCGGAACCAGCCAGAACTGCGAGAGCCTGGCCGAGGCCGTTGCTCAGCTCAAGACCTCGCTGATGCTGTGCTCTGTCTGCAACAACATTACCGATCTGGATCCGTGTCGTATTTGTACGGATACCCGGCGTGATTCCCAGTCGATCTGCGTTGTGGAAGAGCCCTTCAACGTTCTCTCGATCGAAAAGACCGGTGCTTACCAGGGCCGCTATCATGTTCTTCACGGCGTTATTTCACCCATCAACGGGATTGGTCCCGACGACCTCAAGCTCAAGAATTTATTCGATCGCCTCAAGGACAACCAGGTCGGAGAGGTGATCGTTGCCACCAATCTAACCAGCGAGGGTGAGGCGACGGCCCTCTATCTGTCGAAACTCATTACTCCCTTGAACATTCGCATCACCCGCATTGCTGCCGGCATTCCCGTCGGAAGCGATCTGGAGTATTCTGATTCTGTGACCCTCACTCGGGCCCTCTCCGGCCGCCAATCCATCTGAGCGGCCTCGCTGACGCTCGCCCGCGTTCCACGTTCCAGGTTCCACGAAAGAAAGGTCGGGGCGCACGGTCCAGGCCGTTTCAAAACCCAATTAACCTGGATGGTTGGGTGGGGAAGAGTCCGGAGT
>JAZFRU010000467.1:0-3134 GCA_036445815.1 Acidobacteriota bacterium
GAGCCGGCCATCCAGATGGCGGCCAGGGAACTGGCCGAGAACCAGGTGAACTCAATGATCGGACGACAGCTGGCTCATTACAAGATTGTTTCCCTGCTGGGTGCGGGAGGCATGGGAGAGGTCTATCGAGCCACCGATACCCAGTTGGAACGGGACGTGGCCATCAAAGTCCTACCTGTTGAATTTAGCCAGGACGAAGAGCGACTGGCCCGCTTTGAACGAGAGGCCAAACTGCTGGCGGCCTTCAACCACCCCAACATCGCCACCATTCATGGTCTGGAGGAGTCCGATGGAATCCGCTTTCTGGTTCTGGAACTGGTAGAGGGCCAGACCCTGGCCGAGCGGCTGATCAAAGGCCCACTGCCTATAGAAAAGGCACTGGAAATCTGTCATCAGATTACCGAGGGGTTGGAAGCCGCCCACGCAAAAGGTGTGATCCACCGAGACCTCAAGCCCGCCAATGTGAAGATCACGCCCCAGGGCAAGGTTAAAGTTCTGGACTTCGGACTGGCCAAGGCATTTGAAGGCGCGACCGCCGTGACCGACCTCTCCCAACAACCGACCCTGACCGATGAGATGACCCGCACAGGGGTCATTCTGGGCACGGCGGCCTATATGAGTCCGGAACAGGCTCAAGGGCAGCCGGCAGACAGAAGAACAGATGTTTGGGCCCTGGGGTGCCTCCTGTACGAACTCTTGACGGGGCAACCAACCTTCCCCGGAGAGACGATCACTGAGATCGTGGCAGCAGTTCTCAAGAGTGATCCTTCCTGGGAGCGATTGCCCGAGAACACTCCCGGATTAATCCGGTTTCTCCTGCGTCGATGCCTGGACAAAAATTCAGATGACCGTTTTCATGACATCGCAGACGTTCGGGTGGCTATCGGAGACGCCCTGAAGGAGCTTACGACCGTATCTCCGTCCGTGGTGACCACAACAACCCATCCGGGACGATGGCGATGGGCCGTGCCCCTGGTGGTTCTGGGCGCGCTGGCCGCGAGCCTGCTCACCTGGATCCTCATGCCTTCCTCCTCTCCAGTAGAGCAACAGGTTCAAAGGTTTGTCATTTCCCCAGAAGCGACCGCACCCTTGCATGAAGATTACCCTTTTAGTGAAGTGGCCGTATCATCCGACGGTAGCAAGTTCGTCTATGTTGCAGAGACAGAGACTGGCAGCCAGCTGTACCTCCGTTCCCTGGATGACTTTGAGGCCAGGCCCATTAGTGGGACGGAGAGTACAGCAAATTACCCAATGTTTTCACCTGACGGAGAGTCGATCGCCTTTGTCTCCTCGGGTCAGCTGAAAAGAGTTTCCGTGCAAGGCGGGGCTCCCAGAGTCCTCTTTGATCTTGAGGGGAATTGGGGAGGCGGGAGTTGGTTGGAGGACACCATTGTCTTTGTGTCAGAGCGTGATCTTTTCAGTATTCCGGCTAATGGAGGGGAAGCTGAGCTCCTTACGACTGCACCAGAAGCCTATCCAGATGAGTTTCATTTTAGTGAGCCACAGATCCTCCCAGGCGGCAAATCCGTACTGCTCCAGGCAGGCCGTAGCTCCCCGCAGATCGCAGTGTATTCGCTTGAGACCGGGCAACTGACCAATCTATTGCCAGGGGGGATCAGTCCCCGGTATGCGTCGGCCGGGTATGTGATCTATCTGTTTCCGGGCACGGGCAAACTGATGGCGGCCCCCTTTGATCTTCAAAGCCTGGAGATCACCGGCGAGCCTGTGCCGGTCCTGGAAGGGGTACGGTTCTCCAGGGCACCGGTCGGAGCAGGCTTCGGGGCAACTTACGCGCTCTCGCCAGGCGGTACCCTGGTCTATGTGCTCGATCCGGGGAGCTATTATCGCCTGTTGTGGGTGGACCGCACGGGAGGGGAAACACTGGCGGCACCGCAAAAACGAGGGTACAGAGGCCTGAATATCTCTCCAGATGGAAAGCGGGTACTTATGAGCCTTGGGCCATCATCCGGCTTTTCCACCAGTACGGAGATTTATGACCTGGAGGGAGATTCTTTCAGTCGTATACCGACTGAGGGAATAACCAGCGCCATCTGGACTCGGGACGGCCAGTGGATCACCTATCAGGCCCTGGTAGATAGGAAATCGAATCTCTACCGGCAGCGAGCCGACCGCAGTGCTGCGCCGGAGCAGCTCACCCACTACACCGATACAAGGTATCCAGTGCCGACCTCCTGGTCTCCCGATGGACGAATCCTGCTCTACAAGCGTCAGGAAATCGATAGTATATTTATCGATGACATTTTATCTGTGGACATCCAGGCAAGCGAAGGCCCACAGGATCTCATCGCCGGGCCAGGTAATCAAACAGCAGCTCAGTTCTCGCCCGATGGAAATTGGATTGCTTACGTTTCTGATGAGACCGGTGAGAACCAGGTGTGGGTCTGCCGGTATCCGGAGATAGACAGAAAATGGTTGGTTTCGGACGGAGAGGTTAGCGTGCAGCCGAAGTGGTCCCGGGACGGCAGCGAGTTGTTTTATCGAAACGGCAACAAGACAATGGCGGTTTCGATTCAGACCGAATCCGGTTTCCGTGCGGACCGACCCCAACTGCTGTTTGAAGGTTCCTACCGAACTGACTCAAGAGGATTGCCGAGATACGACGTCTCTCCCGACGGACGTTTTCTGGTGGTCAGCGCGCAGGACACCGAGGTCCAGATCCACGTCGTCCTCAACTGGTTCAAGGAACTCAAGAGACTGGTGCCGGTCAATTGACCAGATCTATCCTGACCTGCGCATTCCAGGGTTCACATTTTACGTTTATGGTGGGGCCGGAGTGTGGGAGGCGCCTCAGTGCGCCGAATCCGGAAAGCCGCTCAAGCCCGACTTTCTCACACCAGGTCGTCACGAAGCGGTGGTAGGACCGGCCTGACAAGGCGTATGAGAGGAGGCCCCCGGAAGCGTACTGTACGGTACGCTGAGGAGGCCGAACGAATGCAACACAGTCAGGACGAATCATGGCGCCGATGCAGTAGAGCGGGTGTGAGACAGTCGGGCTAATAAGCGGCCGCTACAAAATCGAGCCACCGGGCCGAAAGAATGCACAAGCCCGAGAGGGAACGTGAAACATTAAACGTGAAACATGAAACGTGCTGGTCGAAGACCAGCGCCGGTCT
>JAZFRU010000468.1:0-8942 GCA_036445815.1 Acidobacteriota bacterium
CCTGGTCCTGTTCGTGGGATGGGAAGGCGTCGGGCTGTGTTCTTACCTTTTGATCGGGTACTACATCCAAAAAAAGAGTGCCGGTGATGCCGCCAAAAAGGCGTTCGTGGTGAACCGTATCGGGGACTTTGCCTTCATCATTGCCATCATGATGATTTTCTCTTATTTCGGCACGGTGGATTTCACGGAAGTCTTTGAGGGAGTCGAGGCCATGTTTCCCACCCCCGAATCGGTATGGGGACCGCTCAGCTGGATCGCCCTGCTGCTTTTTATCGGAGCCACGGGAAAGAGTGCCCAGGTGCCCCTCTATGTATGGTTGCCGGATGCCATGGAAGGGCCGACTCCAGTGAGTGCCTTGATCCATGCCGCTACCATGGTGACGGCCGGGGTCTACATGGTGGCTCGTTCCAGCGCCATTTTCAGTCGAGCCCCCGATGTCATGATGATTGTAGCCGTCGTCGGGATTTTCACGGCCCTGCTGGCTGCCACCATTGCGCTGTTTCAACATGACATCAAGAAGGTTCTGGCCTACTCCACGGTGAGCCAGTTGGGATACATGTTTGCGGCCCTGGGAGTGGGTGCCTTTGCTGCCGGCGTGTTTCATCTCATGACCCATGCCTTTTTCAAGGCTCTCCTCTTTCTGGGTTCGGGTAGTGTGATCTCGGCCCTTCATCACGAACAGGACATGAGAAAGATGGGAGGGTTGAGAAAATACCTGCCCACCACCTGGTGGACCATGGGGATCGCCACGCTGGCCATCGCCGGTGTGCCGGGGCTTTCGGGCTTCTTTTCCAAGGATGAAATTCTGTGGCGCTCGTTCAGCAATCCGGAAGGCCACTGGCTGATCTGGATGGTTGGAGTTCTGGTGGCGGGAATGACAGCCTTTTATATGATGCGCATGATGTTTCTGACTTTTCATGGAGAAGAGAGGTTGACTCCTGAGGTGGCCAGCCACGTTCATGAGTCTCCTGGCGTGATGACCGTCCCGTTGATGATTCTAGCCGTGGGGGCGGCCTTGGTGGGATTTCTGGGTCTGCCGGCCTGGCTGGGACCCAATGTGTTCGAGCATTTTCTGGAACCGGCCTTTGAGAGGCGCTATCAGGCGGTAGGGGAGGCTCACCACTACCCACACTCCACTGAAATTCTCCTGACTGCTATTTCTGTGGCCGTGGCCTCGATGGGCATCTATTTGGCCTACCATTTCTTCCTCCAGCACAAGGAGAAGCCGGCTCAATGGCTGGAGAGATTCCGTGGTGTTCACCGACTGGTCTACAACAAATACTACCTGGATGAGACCTACGATCTCTTGTTTGTCGACCGCATCAAGGACACGGGAAGATTTCTTTCCGCTTTTGACAGCAACGTGGTGGACGGGGCCGTCAACGGCAGTGCTGGTATCACCCGAATAGCAGCCGGAATTTCGGGACTGTTTGACACTCATATCGTGGATCGGATCGTCAATCTGGTGGCCGAGATCTGCGGGTTTTTCGGTTCCGTATTCGGGAAGCTTCAGACCGGGCTGGTTCAGAGATATGCCCTCTTTTTTGTCATGGGCATCATTCTGATGGTCAGTCTTTATCTCTATTTAGGAGTCTAGCCGATGAGTTTCTTCATGGAAAACATTCTAACCATCGTGTGTTTCTTTCCGCTCCTTGGAGTGGCCCTCATTATCCTGTGGCCCAAGGGGAAGGAACACGACGAAACGATCAAGTGGATCGCCAATGGCGTCGCGCTTGCCGGTTTTTTCATCTCGCTGCCGTTGATAACCGAGTTCAACAAGGGGCAGTACATCGACTCGGAAACTGGGATGAGGTTTGTTTTCAAGGCGGATTGGATCCCAACCATCGGGGCTCAATTCTCCGTTGGCGTGGACGGCATCAGTATGTTGCTGATCCTGTTGACCACGCTGCTGGGTTTTATTGCCATTCTTTCTTCCTGGACGGCAATCACGGTTCGGGTACGAGAGTATTACTGCTATTTTCTGCTGCTGCAGGTCGGTATGCTCGGTGTCTTCATGACACTGGACTTCTTTCTCTTCTACGTTTTCTGGGAAGTCATGCTGGTCCCCATGTACTTCATCATCGGCGTGTGGGGGGGCCCTCGAAGGCTGTATGCGGCCATCAAGTTCTTTCTCTACACCCTGACTGGATCAGTCTTGCTGCTGTTGGCAATCCTGGCACTTTACTTCTACCAGCACAGCGTCACCGGCATCTGGTCTTTCGATATCCTGGCCATGCAGCAGTTGAATGTTCCGATGAACCTCCAGATCTGGATCTTTCTGGGCATGTTTTTGGGATTTGCCATCAAGGTCCCCATGTTCCCCTTTCATACCTGGCTTCCAGACGCTCATGTGGAGGCCCCCACGGCCGGTTCGGTGATCCTGGCCGCGATTCTGTTGAAAATGGGAACCTACGGATTTGTTCGGTTGAGTCTGCCTATTCTTCCCGAGGCGACCATGTATTTCATCTATCCCTTGCTGGCCTTGGCGGTCATAGGGATCATCTATGGTGCTCTGGTCGCCATGGCGCAAAAAGATATGAAAAAGCTGGTGGCCTACTCTTCGGTGAGTCATCTAGGGTTTTGCATGCTGGGAATTTTCATTGCCACCCCGGTGGCCCTTGAGGGCGGCATCCTGCAGATGATCAATCACGGTGTCTCCACGGGTGCCCTCTTTTTGATCGTGGGAATTGTCTACGAAAGGCGGCACACCCGAATGATTGCTGATTTCGGTGGTCTATCGTCCATCATGCCGGTGTATGCCACCATCTTTCTTATCATGACCCTTTCTTCCATCGGCATGCCGACTCTCAACGGATTTATTGGCGAGTTCATGGTGTTGCAGGGTGTCTTCGCCGACCCCGACTACTGGATGGCGGCCGTCTGGGGTGCGGTGGGGATCGTTTTGGGGGCCGCCTACATGTTGTGGCTGTATCAGCGGGTGATGTTCGGTAAGCTGGAACACGAGGAAAACCGGAATCTACCCGATCTGAACGGGCGCGAGCTGGCGACCTTTGTTCCGCTCATCATCCTGGCCTTCTGGATCGGTCTGTACCCGAAGACCTTCTTGGACTACCTGCATGAGCCGGTCAACCAGATCGTGGAGAGAGTTCGACCCAATGAATTTCCACCTTTACCCGCTCAGACGGACTTGAGGGAGTAATCGATGCCCGAACTTCCACAGATCAGCAATCCCCTGGAGTTCTTCCTGATTAACGGAAGGGCCATTGGTCCTCAACTGCACTTGATTCTCTGGGGACTGGGGTTGCTGTGTATTGACTTCCTGATTCCCAGAGAAAAGAGTCGTGTCGGAGCCTTTTTTGCGGTGGGCGGTATTTTGATGTCGAGCCTTCACCTCTATCGGCTCTGGGGCGAAAGGTTGGCCTCCGCCTTCTATGGCATGATCACGTTGGATGCCTTTGCTCTTTTCTTCAGTATGCTCTTCCTGGCTGCTGCCTTTCTCTCGGTGCTGATGTCTTACCGATACTTGGAAGTGGAAGAGGAGCGAGCCACGGAGTACTATGCCCTGATTCTGTTCGCTACATCGGGCATGATGTTCATGGCCGGGGCCATCGATCTGATCAGTCTATTTATCGGGCTCGAGCTGATGTCCATTTCTACCTACATCCTGGTGGGATTCATGAGGCGCAGTAGACGATCCAATGAAGCTTCCTTGAAGTATTTTCTGCTGGGAGCCTTTTCCAGCGGAGTCATCCTCTATGGGATGTCCTTGCTGTATGGCCTGGGAGGGAGTACTAATCTGGATGAGATTGCCCTTCAGGTCGCCGGTCTCCAGGACAATTCGCTGGTCTCCTTGGCCTTGTTCATGATGATGGCGGGGCTTTGCTTCAAGGTTGCCGCCGTTCCCTTTCACATGTGGGTGCCCGATGCCTATGAAGGGGCTCCTACTTCAATAACAGCCTTCATGTCGGTGGCGGTCAAAGCAGCGGCTTTCGCCATCTTTTTGCGAATTTTCTTTGTAGCCTTTGCAGAGTTGCGGGAAACGTACACTTTTGTGCTGGCGGTCATCGCTATGATCACCATCAGCTGGGGGAATCTGGCCGCTATCAAACAGCAGAACATCAAGCGATTGCTGGCCTATTCCAGTATTGCCCACGCAGGGTTCGTTCTGATGGGCCTGGTGGTGGGGACCGAATTTGGAGTCATGGCGGCTTCGATGTACCTCCTGGTGTATACCTTCATGAACCTGGGTGCCTGGGCGATCGTGATCTTGTTGCGCCGCCAGGATATTTCGGGAGAGAGGGTGGAAGATTTCAATGGCCTCTTTTTCAAGCACCCCGCCGTTGCTGTTCTGATGCTGGTGTTCTTTCTGTCCCTGGCCGGAATTCCTCCCCTGGGCGGTTTTATTGCCAAGTACTTTGTTTTTGCAGCGGTTCTGGATGTGGTCTTCGCAGAGGCCGGCCCTCACACCTCCGTTCTGGTATGGATGGCGGTGGTGGCGGCCCTCAATGTGGTGGTCTCAGTGTATTACTACTTCCGCATTGTGGTGGCCATGTTTGTCAAAGAGGATTACTTGCCCGCCCCCTTGAGTTTTTCCGGAGGCCTGATGGTGGTTCTGGTCATCACCGGGCTCCTGACGGTTTGGATCGGCATCTATCCGCAACCTTTTATCGATCTTGCCCGAGCCGCCTCCGCTTCCCTGATCTAACCTGCCTCGCGGCGGCTGTTTTGGGTTGTGTGGTGCAGGAGTGCCACAGGAATCGATCCATCAAACTCACCGGCCGCTACCAGATCCGCACACCTTTTACCCGGATTATGCATAGGTTTTCGTGACGAAGGGCCGCAAGCGCTGCGATGACAAGGCGTGCGACGAAGGGCACCGCAGGCGTACTCGTGCAGTACGCCGAGGAGCCCAAGGAAGCACAACACAGTCAGCGCGGATGATTGCGGCGCTGCAGTAGACAACTTATGCATAATCCGGGTTTTAGGGCCGCATCAAGAGGGGACGAAAGTGCCATTTAACGGGGCTTTCGGGCCCGTTGCCATAGGCCTTTTTTCTTGTTATGATCCCATTTTCTCCCGGCTCAGGGAAGTGAAAGCGGGGGTGTGAGTTCTTTATCGGACTCGACTTCTGGTAAGTTGTTTTCATCATGTCCGGTCGACGCGATGAATTTTTTGCAAGATCCCTCCGGTACATGCAAGAAAATATTCGCAGGGCAGGACCGGCCGCCTCCGCCGGGTACACGCTGATAGGAGCGATTCTCCTGCTGGGTGGTATCGGGTATCTGAGCGACCTGTGGGCGGATACCTCTCCCTGGTTTCTGCTGGGCGGATTGATGTTGGGCATCATTGTCGGATTTTACGAATTGGCTAAAATAGTCTTTAAGTAATGACTTTTTTGGGGTACACCGTCGCTGCGTGCGTGGGTTCCTGGGGCCTGGTTTCACTGCTGGTGCTTCCGGGTGCCGGGGTAGAGATTTTCCTGGGAATGATCGTGCCGCTGCTGTTGGCCATCGGGACCACTCTTCTGGTCGAGAGAACGTATACCCGGGAACCCGCCAAGCTGACCGGCCAAATGACGAAAGCGTTTCTGGGTAAAATGCTCTTTTACGGGATCTATGTTTCGCTGATGGTAGGCGTTTTTTCTTTTCAGTCGATACCGTTTGTCACCAGCCTGACTGTCTATTTTGTGGGGCTTCACCTGGCGGAAGCTCTTTACTTCCGTGACCTTTTCCGGGCCTAGTACAGTTTGCAATGGTCGTAGAAACAGTTGAAACAGTCGAACACTCCCAGGGATTCAATGCCGGGGAGGTGATCATTGAGCACATTTCCAACAGTCCCATCGATCATCCCATTATTCATCTTCCCCAATTGTTCGGTATCGATTTTTCCGTCACCAAGCATGTCCTGATGCTGTGGCTTGTCGCAGCCTTTGTCTTCCTGGTCATCACCTGGACGACACGGAAGTACCTTCAGCAGGAACGGCCGATTCCCACCGGCTTCATGAATGCCCTGGAAGCTTTGGTCCAGTTTATTCGTGACTCGATCGTGCGTCCCAATGTGGGAGACAAGTTCTTGAACACCTGGACCCCTCTGGTGCTGACGTTTTTTGTCTTCATTGTGAGTGCCAACGCGGTCGGCCTCATTCCGATTTTTGAGGTCATCGGTGTTTTGGATCGGTTCGTTCTGCACACCGATCACGACTCGTTCATCAACAGCGTGCTCCATGGAGGGACCACCGCCACGGCCAACTACAATGTGACGGCGGCTTTGGCCACCATCACCTTTTTCTCCATCATCATCGCGGGAACCAAGGCTCACGGCTTTATTCAACATTGGAAGAATCTGGCACCGGGTGGCCTGGCCTGGCCTGTCTACATTATTCTGATCCCCATTGAAATCATGGGAATGCTGGTCAAGCCCTTTGCCTTGACCATGAGGTTGGCGGCTAACATGATGGGGGGGCACATCGCGATTCTGTCGATTCTATCCTTTGTGTTTATTTTCAGTGAGTTATTTCAAGGGGCCCTGGCCGGGGTGGGCGTGGGTTTATTCGTATCCGTCCCTCTGGCTGTAGCCATTTCCGCCTTGGAGATCATCGTTGTTTTGGTACAGGCATATGTCTTTACCCTTTTGACCGCTGTGTTTATCGGCATGGCAGTTAACGTTCATCATTAGGAGGTTACTTTAATGGAAAATCTGCATTATTTTGGAGCTGCTCTGGGACTTGGAATGATTGTGATTGGAGCTGGTTTGGGGATCGGTCGGTTCACTGCCGCCGCCGCCGAAAGCATCGCCCGTCAACCTTCAGCGGCTGACAAGATCACCGCAGCTATAAACTTACCGCTTTTCTTGCTCGAAGGTGTGGCCATCCTGGCGGAGGTATTTGTTCTGCTGGTGGTCTTGATGAAATGACGGGTATCAAACCCATCAAACGAAGTCTGAACGTGATCGGAGTGTGTCATGGATAACCCTCTGGTTCAGCCAGATCCAGGACTGTTTATATGGACGATTCTGACCTTTCTGGTTCTTCTGGTGCTGTTGGGGAAGTTCGCCTGGAATCCTCTTTTGGCAGCACTGGAGAGCCGTCACCAGTTGATCAAGAATTCCCTGGACGATGCCGAGAAGGCCAAGCAGGAATTGGAGAGACTGCAGCAGGAATCGAAACAGATCATTTCCGCGGCCCGAGTAGAAGCGCAGTCTATTGTGACCAAGAGCCGGTCTGAGGCTGAAAAATTGAAAGGCGAATTGAGGCAAAAGGCCAAAGACGAAGCCGATTCCATCGTGCGGAATGCTGAAAAACAGATCCAGGTGGAGACGGACAGGGCCGTTTCAAAAATTCGAAGCGAAGTCGTGGGACTCTCCCTTCTGGTCGCTTCCAAACTCATCAAGAAAAATCTCTCAAAAGAAGACAACTTAACCTTGATTGAAGAGTCTTTGGGGCAGATCGAAGCCCATCGGCAGTGATCGGAGATCTCCCTGGAGATTGCTCGAACCCGGGCCCGATCCTGCGAAGTCCTTCTCTTGAGTTTACATTACTGATAAGATCTAGAATCTAGGCTGAAGTTGGGAACGGGGGAGTTTATGCCTCACACCAAATTTATCGTGGCCGGAGGACTTATCCTCGGCGCTATTACCTATCTGTTGTTCAGTGGAATCAGCGATTCCATGGTCTACTACTACACTGTTTCCGAGGCCCTGGAACTGGCTGAGGAACGTTCTGGAAATGGAATCCGCGTCAGTGGCTACGTCTCTTCGGGTACCATCGAAAGAGACGAAAGCGCCTCCAGTGTCGGGTTTCTGGTTTATGAAAAAGACGGTGACCAGACCCTTCCTGTGGTTTATCAGGGGATTATTCCGGACACCTTCGGAGATGATGCCGAAGTCGTCGTGGAAGGGACCTATCGCTCGGAGGAGGGGGTCTTTCACGCCAATGTTCTTCTAGCCAAGTGTCCCTCCAAGTATGAAGCCATGGGAGACGAACATCCCGATGACATTCCTCTGGCTGAAGGGACGGATTAAGCAACGGCGATGGTCGATCTGGGCCATTATTGTCTGATAGGTTCCCTTGTCGTCTGTGTTTACGGAATGTTCGCAGGTGTCTGGGGGGGCATCAAGAACCATCTTCCCACCATCCGCAGTGCCGAAAACAGCGTCATTGTCCACTTCAGTTTTGTGGGGATGGCTTCTATCTGCCTCTGGTATCTGCTGCTCACCGATCAATTCCAGGTGGAGTACGTTGCCGGCTACAGTGCGGCTGATATTCCTGATCGCTTTAAATTTACTGCCTTCTGGGGAGGGCAGAAGGGGAGTCTTCTCCTGTGGGCCCTGGTGCTCTCCCTGGTGTCGTTTTTGGTCGTGGTCCAAAATAGGCACCGGAATCGCGACCTGATGCCTTATGCGACTGCCGTACTGCTGGGTATCAACGCATTCTTCGTGCTGGTTCTGAATTTTGCCACCAGGCCCTTTGAACTGATGGACTTTATCCCGGCCGACGGGCAGGGGCTGAATCCGCTTCTTCAAAACTGGTACATGATTATCCATCCCCCCACTCTCTTCGTGGGCTACGTGGGGCTGGCGGTCCCTTACGCTTTGGCCATGGGAGCTCTCATCAGTGGTCGTCTCGATACGTCCTGGATTCCCACAACACGCCGGTGGGCCCTGGTGGCTTGGATTTTCCTCACCTTTGGGCTAACGCTGGGCGGCATGTGGGCCTATGAAGAGTTGGGCTGGGGAGGGTATTGGGCATGGGACCCGGTTGAAAATGCATCCTTTATGCCTTGGTTGATTGCGACGGCATTCCTCCACTCCGTGATGGTCACGGAGAAGAAGGGAATGCTCAAGATCTGGAATTTCACCCTTATCGTGCTGGCCTTTGAACTCTCCATTTTTGGGACTTTCATCACCCGAAGTGGAGTGATCTCTTCGGTTCATTCCTTTGCGTTGTCGAACCTGGGACCCTTTTTCGTGGTCTTCCTGATTCT
>JAZFRU010000469.1:0-3601 GCA_036445815.1 Acidobacteriota bacterium
AAGGACAAGATCATCCGCCTCCTGAAGCTGTAACCGGACCAAGAAGCAACGGCCCTGATAAGGGGGCGTTTTTGTACACCTGGACATGAAGCCAACAACACTCGGAGAACTCAAGCAGCAGGGATCACCGGCCGGCTATCGATCCGTCAAGGATGAGCTTCGCGATAATTTAATTCAAAAGCTCAGCCGCGGCGAGTCGCTTTTCCCAGGCATTGTCGGGTATCAGGATTCGGTGGTACCGGGTATCGTCAACGCTCTCCTTGCAAGGCACAATCTCATTCTTTTGGGCCTCCGCGGCCAGGCCAAGAGCCGGATCCTGCGCGCGCTGACTCAGTTTCTGGACCCTGAGATGCCGGCGGTTTCGGGCTGTGAAATCAACGATGACCCTTTCTTTCCGATCTGCGGTACCTGCAAGAAGCGAATTTCCGAAGAGGGCGACGATCTTCCCATCGTCTTTCTTCTACCCGAACAACGCTATGTCGAGAAACTCGCCACTCCCGACGTCACCATTGCCGACATCATCGGAGATCTGGACCCCATCAAAGCCGCCAAACATGGCCGCGATCTTTCGGCCCATGAGAACATCCATTTTGGCCTGCTGCCTCGAGCCCACAGGGGAATTTTCGCGATGAATGAGCTCCCTGATCTGGCTCCCAAAATCCAGGTCGGACTTTTCAATATCATGCAGGAGGGAGATGTCCAGATCAAAGGCTTTCCTCTGCGGCTTCCGCTGGATGTCTTGATGGTCTTCTCAGCCAATCCCGAAGACTACACCGCTCGAGGGAAGATCGTCACTCCACTCAAAGACCGCATCGGATCCGAGGTCAAGACCCACTACCCCGACCGGATCGAGGATGGCATTCAAATTACCCTTCAAGAGGCATGGATCCAGAGGGAGGAATCCAACCCCACTACAGTTCTTGAATTCATTTCGGAGGTAGTCGAGGGAATTGCCACTGAGGGACGCCAGAATCAACATATCGACAAGCGCTCCGGCGTGAGCCAGCGACTGCCGATTGCCTGCCTTGAAAGCGCGGTCAGTAATGCCGAACGGCGTGCCCTGACCGCCGGCGAAGATAAAGTCGTCCCTCGTATCTCCGACATCTATGGGGCCATTCCGGCTATTACCGGGAAGTTGGAACTGGAATACGAGGGCGAACTCAAAGGTGCGGAAAGCGTCACCACAGATCTGATTCGGTCTTCGCTCCTGAGGACCTTCAAACGTTACTTCCCCGAGGAGAAATTTGACCAGATTGTGCAGTGGTTCGACCTGGGGGGAGAGGTCAAGGTCCACGACCAGACTCCGGCCGCAGAATACTTCCGTGAGGTCAAGATCATTCAAGGACTGGAGGAAATCCTGGACGGCCTTGGGGTCTCCACCCGGAAAGATCTTCCCACGGCCGTCTCATGGGTTGAATTCATCCTGGAAGGTCTCTACGCCCAAAAGCTTTTGAGCCGTAGCGAAGACCGAGGTTACTTCAAAGAGGTGGAGACACAAGAAGAGGAAGGGATCGGGGATTCTACCCGGCCCAAGAGATCATTCAACTGATTTCCGGGACCATGAGTCGAATTCGTTACAGCAAATATATTCCTCAACCTTTGGACGACATTGACCTGGAAGATCTCCTCGACCAGCTCAAGGACTTCTTCCTTGAGAGCGGATTTTATTCCCAGTTCAATCCTTTTGCGCCATCGTCCCAGTCACTGGAGAATCTGTACCAGGCCCTGGCACAGATTCTGGCGCAGAATGAGCAGCTTCCCCGGGAATGGCGTGATGAACTCGAGCAATATGCAGAGAATTTCCCCGAAAGTGCGCTCTCTGAAGAGCTCCAGGAACTTCTTGATCAGTTGATCCAGCGTCTGATGGCTGAGGATTATATCCATCCCTCCCAGCAGGACTGGAACCAACCTTCGGAACCAGGCCAGGGAAGTGAGTCGGACCCTGTCGGAAATGTGCAGTTTGAATTGACCGACAGGGGCCTCGATTTCCTGGGATACAAGACCCTGAGAGAATTGATGAGTTCTGTGGGGCGGAACAGCCTTGGCCGTCATGACACCCATCATCTTTCCACCGGTGTGCTGTCAGATTCCCACAGTCGACCCTATGAATTCGGTGACACCCTTAATCTCGATATGAGTGCCACACTTCTCAACGCCGTGAAACGAGAAGGTCTGGAGATGCCGCTTCAATTGGAATACAAGGACCTGATGGTCTACCAGACCGACCATCAGAGTTCCTGTGCCACGGTATTGATGCTGGACTGCAGCCATAGCATGATTCTCTACGGCACCGACCGCTTCACTCCGGCTAAAAAGGTGGCCCTGGCCCTGGCCCATCTGATCCGTAGCCAGTTTCCCGGTGACTCACTCCATGTCGTCCTTTTTCACGACTCTTCAGAGGAAATCCCTCTGTCCAAGCTGGCTTCGGTCAAGGTGGGGCCCTATCACACCAATACTTGTGAGGGTCTGCGTGTGGCCCGACGCATTCTTCTTCACCAGAAAAAGGATATGCGTCAAATCATCATGATCACCGACGGGAAACCCTCGGCTATCACGCTTCCCAGTGGCCGGATTTATCGAAATCCCTTCGGACTGGATCCCATGATCTTGCAGGAAACCTTTCGGGAGGTCGCCAACTGCCGAAAGGCGAACATTCTCATCAATACCTTCATGTTGGCCAAAGACTACTACCTCGTGGATTTCGTCAAGAAAGTCTCGCAGATCTGTCGCGGAAAGGCCTACTTCACGACCACTGTCGACCTGGCCAGCTCCATTATGATGGACTTCATGACCAAAAAGACCCGAACCGTGCACTGATGACCGAGTCCAAGGAACAGCCCCCGGAAGAAGCCCTCGAATCGCTTCTGGAGCCGAAGAGCCCTGAGCCGACGTCCCCGGATCAGGCCCAGATTGGCAAACTCGATCCGTTTCGCAAGTACCTCCTCGAGATCAGCAGGTTCGAACCCCTGACTCCAGAAGAGGAACATCGCCTGGCCGTTCTGTACCGTGAAGAGGGTGATCAGCAGGCGGCCTACCGCCTCATCACCTCGAACCTGCATCTGGTGGTGAAAATCGCCAGGCTCTACAACCGAGTCTACACCAATGCCCTGGATATGATACAAGAAGGCAATATTGGGTTGATGGAGGCCGTCAAACGCTTTGATCCCTACCGGGAAGCAAGGCTGCCCACCTACGCCTCCTGGTGGATCAAGGCCTACATCCTCAAATTCATCCTGGACAATTTCCGAATCGTTCGAGTCGGGACCACCAACGAACGACGCAAGCTCCTCTTTAACCTGCGCAAGGAAAAAGAAAAGCTTCGACTGCAAGGCATCGAGCCCACACCGTCCCTGATCGCGAAACGGCTGAATGTCGATCCGGAAGATGTCCGCGAGGTCGAAAAGGCCATCGAATCCTCCGATCTGAGTCTCGACGCTACCGTCGGTGATGGAGAGTCGTCCATTCGATATCTGGATACCCTGGCGGCAACCGAGGAGATGATCGACGAAAATCTGGCCCGAGGAGAATTGCAGGAACTCTTCAACCAGGAGGTCGAAGAGTTTTCTGCCAATTTGAATGACCGCCAGAAAACGATCCTCTA
>JAZFRU010000470.1:0-4783 GCA_036445815.1 Acidobacteriota bacterium
GGTCATATATACGGCAAGTGTGGCATGTCAGAACGGGTAGAGGAGTTGGTTATCGAATTGACCCACCGTTCCAGAGAGGAATATGTATCCGCCTTCTGTTTTTTGGCTCTTTATACCGGCCTTGGTGATATGGAACGTACCCTAAAATGGCTGGAAAAAACACACGAAGAAGGCTTTGCGCCACTTCTTTTCTGGGTCACTCTAAAGCCAGACCTGGACCTCTTTCACGACGATCCTCGCTTCCAGGACCTGCTGCTGCGGATGAATCTTGAACCCTGATTTTTACGCCGTTTCATGGTGGGTTAGTGCCGCCCCTGCCGCCTGAAACGGGGAGTTCGTCGATTCTTATTCACAGGTGCTCAAACGAGAGCCAAACCGGACCGATCGTTTCGAGCAAATCCCGCCTCCCGTTTGCCTCCCATTTTGGGTGTTAAATGATGGTAATTGATGGTAATGGACGACCTGGAAAAACCGGGTTAAATGATTGATATTGTTAGCTTTTGGTAAGAGTTGATAAGACCCTTAGATCCATCTGAGAAGGGCTGACTCAGCAGTTCAAGTGATCCGCAGGTCTCTCCCCCGTCGATCCTTCCCTCTTGTTAGGGAGCTGGGTTCTAGCTGTTGTGGGTTGGCAAACTCCGGCGAGTAGTGGCCATAGAACTGCTCCGAGATGCGAATGGAGGCGTGGTGGCTCCGACGTAGCTCCTATTTGGCTCCTACGGTACAATCTGTCCTGAGGAGGATTGGATTCATGCTGAAAAACACTGCACGAGCCCTCTGCCTGGGACTGATCGTGATGGCCGGCCTTTCGAGTCCGCAGGCACAGGAAAATCTGGTGGGCGCCAACCGATTGGTAATCCAGGGAGCCACCCTGATCAGCGGTACAGGGAGCACACCGGTCCAGAATGCCGTGGTTGTCATCGAGGGCAACCGAATTACGGCGGTGGGCCCGGCCGGACAGGTCTCCGTTCCCCAGGGAGCGGAGGTAATCCAGGCCGAGGGTAAATTCATCATTCCGGGCCTGAGCGATATGCACGTGCACTGGCAGGGCTGGATGCCGGAGCTTTTTCTGGCTCACGGCGTGACCTCGGCGGTAGACCTGGAGTCGGGCCAGTGGACCCACCAGCAGAGAGATCTGATCCGGGACGGCCGCATGCGCGGTCCCCGCATCTTCACCGCGACCAACTCCCTGTACGGGAGGCTCGTCTGGAATTACGGAGAGTCTCCTAGCCGGCCTGTTCTGCACAGCACGGATATGGCCCGCAGGATGGTCCGTCGCTACGGGCCCGGGCGGGAACTGTACAACGTGACCAAGACGTACACCGAGCTGGCTCCCGATCACCTGGCTGCCATCGTGGAAGAATCTCACAGGCTGGGCCGAAAGGTGATTGGCCACCTGGGAGGCATCGACGCCCGACAGGCCGCTCGGGTAGGCATAGATGGAATCGCCCACGGGGCTGGAATCGCGTTGGCCAGCATCGCCGACCCGGTCAAGGCCGAGGAGCTGCGGACCTTCGTGCGTATGGGGATTGCGGTCGACTTTCCCATGTTCCTGATGTATCACGCCTATATGGATCCCCAGAAGGCAGACGAGCTGGTCGAACTGCTGGTGGCAGAGGATGTGGCCATCGAGTTCGAGCAGGTGAACACCGCCGGAAGGTGGGTTCCCGAGTACCGGGATGCCTGGATCGCCGAGGACCGAAAGTATTTCGAGGACCCCAACCTGAGCTATATCGGCGCCGATCACTGGGACCGGATCTTCTACTACGAACCCTACGATCAGTTGACCGAACGGGAGAAAGAGCTGGTACAGCAGGGTTATGATAATCGGAAAGAGTTCCTGGGCAAGTTTGCCCGGGCGGGCGGCAAGGTGCTGGCGGGTTGCGACACGGCTTCCTTTGTCCTACCGGGCATCTGTCTTCATCGGGAGCTGGAGCTACTGGTCGAGGCGGGAATGAGCCCCATGCAGGCCATACAGGCTGCCACCGTGAACAACTTCGAGTTTCTGCAAGAGCCCGACCTGGGAACCCTGGAGCCAGGCAAGCTGGCCGATCTGCTCATCCTCCGGGAGGATCCCCTGGCCGACATTCGAAACACACGGACCATTGACATGGTAATCAAAAACGGGCAAATCCAGGACACCAGCTATCATTCCGACTTTGTGAATCCCGACGACAGGCCCTTTCTGGTGTCCGGCTTCATCAATCCCGTTCCCCACATTCGGGTGCTTTATCCCATGTCCACCAGCCAGCTCAACCGGGACCTCAAGTTGATCATCGAGGGTACCGGTCTGGCCGACGAGTCGATGGTGGAGTTCGATGGGATCACCTTGAAGGCCACTCCGGTGAAGAGCACCCTGATCAAGGAGATGATGTTCAATCCCGTTTACACCCAGCTGGAGGTGACCGTGCCGGCCCTTCTGCTTAAACGGTATGGAAGCTATCGAGTGGTGGTTAAAAATCCCAGGCCACAGGGGGGCGTCTCGAGTGCCGTGACGTTTTTCGCAGCACCCTGAAGAGAATGTCGGAGGACGGACATGATCCGAGCCCTTCAGGAGTCGTCTCGAGGCCTAAGGTATTCGATTCTTAGTCACCGACACGAACAATGGGAGGCAAATCCTGCCGGTCATTTCGGGCGATTTATGCCTCCCGTTTGTCTCCCATTTTGGGTGTTCAATGATGGTAATTGATGGTAACAGCCGACCTGGAAAAACCGGGTTAAATGATTGATATTGTAAGTCTTTGATAAGGTTTTGTAAGACCCTTGTTTCCATCTGAAAACCCTTTATGCGTCGGTTCGCCGCCTTCACCTGAGCGCAGCGAAGCGTCCGACCACCGCTGCCAATCCTGATTCCCCTAAAATTCGCCTGATTATTGATAATTATCGGAAAATCACGAACTATTAGTCCTAATCAGAACGGATATGGGGCTAATTTAGGATTTTTTAGTCCTTTTCCAATCCAATATCCTTCAGAAACCGCTCGCAGAGCGGCCGCTACATGAGCGTGCCAGTTGTTCGAAGGGCGCACGACCAGGGGAGGGCCGCCCTCACTCCAGGGAATCGGTCCACGCCCGGCACGAATTCGATTATTGAAGGGTTCAAAGATATAGAGATTGCCACTGGCATCAATGGCTACACCGATGGGGGTATTGATAGCCGCCTCGGTGGCAGGGCCCCATCACCTGAGAGGCCCTCCTCAACATTTCTTTCCAGTGTCGTGAGGGAACCCATGATGGCATCGATTTTGCGGATCCGGTTTAAGGATTCTCAAACGTCACTGTCAGAAGGAATGCTTATCGGATATATTAGATTCCCTGAATGAGCGAAGAACGTCGTCATTACCAACGCCAGGAAGAATTCATCCCTTGCAGCCTATGCCGGGGAGGATGCTCCAGTGAGAGTCGGTTTGCGAAGTTCTCGCAGGAAAGGGCTCTTGTGACTCAACTCAAGACCCTAACTCCCTCTCAAGGTGCTTGAGTTACGTTGAATCACGAATGACCATGAAAAACATTGCGATTGTGGGAATGGGCACGGTGGGTGGCGCAGCCATTCGCCTACTCGATGAGAACGCGGCCGAGTTGGAACGCAAGCTGGGCTTCAAGCTGAATATCCGGGCGACGGCAAGTCTCGAAGTCGAGAAGCGCGAGGAGGTGGATGCCCCCACGGGCAGGCGTCTGCTGACGCGCGACTGGCGCGAGGCTGTCGAACATCCCGAGGTGGACATCGTTGTCGAAGTGGTCGGCGGCACCACCATCGCCTACGAAGTGCAGACGACCGCGCTTCGGCTGGGCCGCCCGGTGGTTACGGCCAACAAGGAACTGCTCGGTCTGCGCGGGGCGGAGCTGGCACAGCTGGCACACGACAACAAGACATCGCTCCATCTGGAAGCCAGTGCCGGCGGCTGCATCCCCATCCTGAACGCGCTGCGCGAAGGCATCGCGGCGGATCGTATCGAAGCTGTCTACGGAATCCTGAACGGCACCTGCAACTTCATCCTCACCGAGATTGAGAAGACCGGCGCACCCTTCGCCGACATTCTCAGCGAAGCTCAACGGCGCGGCTACGCCGAGGCCAAGCCGGAGGCCGACGTGGAAGGCTACGACACCCAGTCGAAACTTGCCATCATCGCCAACTTCTGCTTCGGCGCGCGCGTGGCCACGGATGCCATCTTCCGCCAGGGCATCACCAGAATTACGCCCACCGATTTCGCATACGCGCATCGACTCGGCTACACAATCCGCCTGCTCGCCGCGGGCGTGCGCAGCGGGGACCGCCTTTCACTTTACGTCCGTCCCGTGCTGGTCCCGCAGACGGCGATGCTCGCCAAGGTGGAAGGCTCCTACAACGCCGTCTGGGTGAAGGGCGAGCACGGCGAGGACACGCTCTACTGCGGCCGCGGCGCGGGCACACCCACCGGCGTGGCCATCGTCAGCGACATCATGAGCGCTGCACGCGACCTTCAGCAGGGCAGCTCGCTGCGAGCGCCCACATTCGGCTACTGGGCTCCTGAGGAGATGACCGACGTGGGCATCGAAGCCAACCAGAGCCCCTACTTCGTACGCTTCCTGGTAAGGGACGAGGTGGGCATCATCGCCAAGCTCGCCGACATCATTGCCGACGAGAAGATCAACATCGACGCGGTCTTCGAGGAGCCCAATCAGGACGCGGACAATCTGGCGTTCGTCATCTCCGTGAAGCCCACGACGGAGACGGCCGTCAGCGCTGCGCTGGCCCGCATGGAGAAGCTCAGCTTCCATCGCGAGCCCCCCCTGGTCCTGCCGAT
>JAZFRU010000471.1:0-3303 GCA_036445815.1 Acidobacteriota bacterium
CCAAAGCAGGCCGAATCCCCCTGCAGTGCCAACTCCAGAAGGTGCTGCTCACTCCGATTCATCTTTGATCTCGTCTCTTCAAGATGCATGGCTTGAAAAAAAGTCTACTCATGACCCTCAATTATGCCTAACTCAGGCTAAATAAAAGAGTAACACTCATGGATGACCGGGGGGAAGGGACGCCGGACCGCTGGTCTTCGACCAGCGGGTTCCACGATCCCGGAGTGTGGGAGGCGCCTCGGCCGCAGGTCTTAGACCAGCGGGTTCCACGTTCCAAGGTCCACGTTCCACGTTCCACGTGTCCGGAGTGTAGGGCGAGTCTCAACGCGCCGAATCTCCCTGCCGTTCGGATTTCTAGCATTTGTAGCGGCCGCTCGTTAGCGTGCACACTTCAAAAAGTCTGCCACGCAGTAGGACTTTTTGTCCTTCAAGCGGCAGGACTATTGTTCCGTTCCGTTTGGTTTCATTCCGACAACCTATTGAAATAAAGCTACTTAGTGTTTTCCGGAAAGCCTGGCATCCCGATTGCTAGTCCCTCTACCGAGCAACACTGCTCCCGGGCGGATACAAACAAGGAGGGGTTTCGCAGAAATGGCCTGGGAAACCGGCGAGGCCCCCCGCCCGGACATTTTTCATGAAACTGATCGGTTGAGACGGGATGACTGGAGCGCGCCCTGCACGGGGTGGAGTTAATCTCGGAAGAAGCGAAGAGGGTTGAGCGGTCGATCGTTGAGCCGAACTTCATAGTGAAGATGGGGACCTGTAGCGCGGCCGGTCGACCCCACATAACCAATGATGTCGCCCCTTTTAACCTTTTGCCCTCGCTCCACGGAGTACCGATCCAGATGACCATACCGGGTGGAGATGCCGAACTTGTGCTCCAACACCACCAGTTTCCCATAGGAATACTTGCGTCCCGCCGTGGTCACCACTCCATCGGCCGTGGCAATCACCTTGTTTCCCCGTGGTGCGGAAATATCGATACCGGGATGAAAGTCACGCTTTCCGTTGAAAGGATCCTTCCGGTAGCCGAATCCGCCTGAAGGGTATCCACTCACCGGCGTGATGGCAGGAGTCGCAGCCAGGAGGATGCTACGGGTGTTATAGAGGTCCTGAAGCTGTATCAAGGTTCCCTCCAGGCTGATGCTCTTTCGTTCCATGGAGGAGAAATGCTCAAAAAGATCCTGTGAGTCCAGACTGAACAGAGGATTGTCAAAAGAGGAAGGACCGCCCACACCACCGAGACCTTCCTGGTCAAGACCGGACATGATCTGCAGCTTCTTGGAGGTGACCTCCAGAGAAGCAATCTTCTCGTTGAGCTGCCGGGCGGCCAGCCGGAAGGCTTCATTCTCCTTGTCGAGCTGGTAGGCCTTCACCTCCAGGGCCAGATGATCAGAGGATTGTTTCCACATGTAGTAGTAGTGGAGCGTGGATAGGAGAAAGGAGGCAAGCACGACCGCCACGGCAATCCCCAGCGAGCCCAGAACCCTTCCGGACACCTTGTAGCGGTGGGCGGACTTGTAGGCAGAGCCTGCAACTATGATCGTAAGATCTTCACTCCTCCTCATCACATCTCCTCGTCGAGCCCGTACGGTAACACACCCGCTGGATGCCCTACCAGCCCAAACCCTTATACTCTAATAAGTTGGGGAAGAGCATGTCAAACATCCAGACAAGAATCTCACTGTCTGGAAAGACCGGGAGACCAGGATCAACTCTCCCGATAAATCCAGTTTACCCCTTTAGAATAAACCAATTAGATCCTTGCCCCATCACCCAGGGGGGTGTGGTGGAGGCGGTGGGAATCGAACCCACGTCCGAAAGTTTTCAGCAGCAGAATCTACATGCTTGTCCGATTTCAATTTTTCATCCAAACAGGCCGAGGAAACCGGCAAACTTACCTGTGAGAACGCCCCTCAGTACGTTTCTTCACCATCCCCTGAAGGAAGCAAGATGGTTGAATATCCCGCTAAAGTGACGCCTCATTCTACCCCGCGGGCTGAGCAGAAAAGACGACTGCGTTATTTACGCAGCGAGTGGTAACTGTTCGTTGGCAGTTATTTTATGTTGCCACTGATTTACGAGGTGGTGGCACCTCGGCATGCCGCTACTGCCTCAACCACTTCCGTCGAAGCCAGTCGCCCCCGAACACTCTCCAGTGTACCCCGGCAGGCTATTTACAAACAAGGAGGGTGGCTGAGTTTATCCCTTGATGGCCAGACACTTGTAGCAGAGGGTAAACTCGCCCGTCTGATCCAGTCGGTCCAGGTGATAACAGACAACGGGTCCAACCAGACAGCAAAAGAAAAGGCTGACCAGTTCCACGGGAAGGAGCAGAAGACGAGCCAGACCGGCTCGTTTCTGAAACAAGATCTTGGGGAGATAGGTGAGTCGGTGCCCCAGGTAATGAAAATAGCCTCCCATCGGATCAATGGTGATCGTCTGGAACCCGACTGATTCCAGCAGCGATCGCAGCGCAAATTGAGTAAATCGGTAGTAGTCATGGGGCTGTTGATGCTCGGACCAACCCTGGGGGGCCGTCAGGTAGAGACGCCCTTTCGGTTTGAGAACACGGAAAAGCTCCCTCAAGACGGAGCAGGGATCAGGAACATGCTCCAGAACCTGGATGTTCAACACCACGTCGACACTCTGATCGGGTAAAGGGATCGCCGCCAGGTCCCCGCAGACATCAATCCTGGAATAATCCCAGTCCGATTCTCCCACCGTCGAATCCAGAGCCACATACAGCTGATCTTCAAAGAATCCCCGGAAGCGGGCCTCTCCGGCCCCGGCATCCAGGACCACGTCACGGTCGCCTCCGGCCCCGGCCGACCGGACAAAGGCTTCGATGGCGTATTCCAGAGGATTGATGCGCCGCTTCAGGAACTCGGGAAACAAGCGGTAGGCTCGAAGATAAAGACTGGACATAAGAAAGGGAGGCTCATTCTATCATTAACCTGAGCCACGGGTCTTCGCCCCACGGGTTTCACGTTTCACGAAAGAGAAGAGCCGCTCTGGGTGCGGCCTCGCTCTGCTCGGCCGCGTTCCACGTTCCAGGTTCCACGAAGAGAAAAAGGGAAGGATTCTCTTCTCTGTGCCTTAATGTATTTGTGGTGAATATCCGATGGTGTCTCTCTGGTGAAGATTCGGCGCACTGAGGTGTTCATTCTCAGGACATCCTTTTCACATTGAGGACCAAGTTCCCTCCAGGAAAGAACGCAGATCATCCATGGAGAAAGTGGGAGGGCATGCGGTTTTAGGAGAATGGGATCCTCAACCCCAAAGGGGTGATGGTAAATAGCT
>JAZFRU010000472.1:0-3040 GCA_036445815.1 Acidobacteriota bacterium
TGTGGAGGGCGCCGAGGGCCCAGGCCGGGTGATTTCCCACGCAAATGGTAATGGGTAACGGCTGATCTTGATCTTCCATCCTGGAGTACATCTCATGGAGATGCTTTCCGACGGTCATGAAGATCCCCGCCCGGTTTCTACCCTGATACATCAAACGATTGAAACTGGCATTGGCCCGGCCCGTTTCCGGATCCTTGGCTAGGACCATACCGGCAGTAAGATAGGGAGCGGCGTCTCCCTCGTGGTAAGTCATCAGAGGAAAATCATTCCAGTTGAAATCATCTTCGCTGATGTTCTCTGCCAGGACTGGCCCATCGGCGACGAATTTGGGCAGAATGGGATTCTCCATGGCTTCCAGATAGGTCTGGCGGAAACTTTTTGGATCCGCTCCGATACTGGCCGCGACTTTTTTCTTGGTCGAGTAAATATTCGTGACCACTGGAAAAGACGTCCCCTTGATCTTCTCGTAGCGCAGAATGGGGAGCTTCCGTGCCTGCTCGAGCTTCGTCAGTATGGCGGCAGCCTCATACCTGGGATCGACTTCCCTCTCGATGCGGCAGAAGTCTCTGGGATAGGACCGTTCATATTCCTCCAGAAAACCTCTCAAATCTTTGGTCATCTCACTCACTGAGTTGATCCCGTTTCCAGGCCCAGTATCCGCGAACCGTTGCTCCAGAGAATCTTCTGCTTCGCCTCATCGCTGATGTCGATTCCTTTGAAGGCCTTGATGTTGTCGGAAATATTGGCGCCCGGCCAGTCGGTACCGAAGAGCACCTTATCGGCCAGGCGTTCCAGGTCGGGCCAGTAATCCAGGAGCCGCTTGGGGGGCAAGCCGGAAATATCAAAGTACATATTCTTGTGAAGACGTACCAGAGTGGCCGCACGGTCATACCACAGCATCCGTCCTCCGTGGCACATGATGATCGTCAATTCGGGGAAATCGACCGCCACATCGTCCCAGTAGAGCGGATCTCCATACTTGAGTCTGGCACCGGAAAAAACGGAACTCCCGGTATGGGCCATCACGGGTATTCCCAGTTCCTGTGCCTTGGCATAGACAGGATAAAGCATCCGCTGGTTGGGATAGAAGTACTCGTAGGTCGGATAAAACTTGACTCCCTTGAAGCCGTGCTCGCGGACCGCCCGATCCAGCTCGGCGGCTGGGTTGAGGACCATGTAAGGATTGAAGGTGCAAAAAGGGATGATACGGCCCTTGCCGCCCTCTGCGAAACGTTGGATGTGGTCATTGGGAATGAGAGCCGATGTAATGACAGCCGTCTCGGCCAAAACGACGGCATAATCGACATTCGCCTCGTCGAGCACAGTCAGAAAGTTGTCAGGGTCAGAATAGAACTCGCAAAACTCGTCCAGATCTTTTTCCTGGTGAGAACTCATGAAAGCCCGGTAGCCTTCCGGCATCCCCGGGTCCAGGCGGACAGCATGGGTATGGAAATCCAAAATCATAGGGGGTCGATTGTAAAGAGGAGAAGGAGAGGCGTCAACGGCCGACCAGGAGGCGCTGGTCTTGGACCAGCGCGTTCCACGTTCCACGTTCCAGCTGGTCAGCCGGTCAACCACCCATTGACTCCTGTCTTCTATCTTCTTCCCTTATGTCTTCCATTGACAGAAATACCGGCTTGTTCTACAAGTCTTTCCAGGAGGAATAACCAATGGGTGAAATTTCAGGGCTCTCGATTCCAGAAAAAATGAACATGGCCTTCTATGCCTGTGACCAGTGGGCGGAAGGTCCCAATCGAGACAAACCGGCAATGCTCTTTGACGAGAGGATCATCACCTGGGGAGACCTTCAAGATTCAGTCAACCGGGCAGGCAATGCCCTGCGGGGCCTGGGCATCCAAAAAGGAAACCGAATTCTTCTGCGATCACAAAACTGTCTGGAGTTGTACTTTTCGATCCTGGCCGCCATGAAGATCGGAGCCGTCCCTGTTCCCACCAGCAGCCTGTTCGGAGCCAGAGAGGTTCAGCATATCCTCACCGATACCCAGGCGGTGGCGGCGATAGTTCATTCCGAAAGTGCGGCCGTTCTGAACGAGGTGAAAAGCGAGTTCCTCAAAAACGTGGTCGTGATTGGCGGGAGTCAAGATCAGGGAACTCCATTCGAAGAAATGATCAAGGACGCCTCAACCGAGCTTGAGTGCGAGGACACCCTGAGCAGCGACGAAGCCTTCATGTTGTATACCTCGGGAACCACATCAGCGCCCAAAGGGATCGTGCACTCCCACAGCTGGCTCATCGCTACCGGCGAGACCGTCGGCAAGGCTGAGATGGAACTGGAACCAGGAGATGTGACTCTGTCCGTATCCGAAATCAACTGGATGTATCCGTTTGGATGCAATTTCTTCTACCCGTTCTACTGTGGCGCCACCGTCGGGGTGTACCAGGGGCGGTTCGACCCGGAACGAAGCTATGAATACATTGAAAAATATGGAGCCTCACATTTCATCGCCAACCCCACGATATACAAGCGAATGCTTCTGATCGAAGAGCCCCAGAAACGATGGGACTGTTCCTCTCTGAAGATGGGATTGAGCTCGGGAGAAACCCTTCCACCCCATGTTTTCAGGAACTGGAAGGCCCAGTTCGATTGTGAGATCTACGACTCCATGGGCCAGACAGAGATGCATATTTTTTGCTGTACCCGACCCGGCGTCGTCAAAATGAGTTCCATGGGCAAGCCCTTTGAAGGGGTGCCTCCGGTAACCGTGGTGAATGAGACGGGAGACGAAATTGAAGCCGGAGAGGTTGGATATCTTGCCATCAGTGGGAAACATCCAGGTCTGGCGCTGCGCTACGAGAACCTGAAAGAGATGTGGGAATCCCGTTTCAAAAAGGGTTGGTATCTCACCGGTGACATGTCGTCTATCGACGAGGATGGCTTTTTCTGGTTTGTTTCGCGATCAGACGACCTGATCAAGAGTCGCGGCTATCTGATCAGCCCCAAGGAGGTTGAGGACACCCTGGAGGAACACACTTCGGTTCTGGAAGCGGCAGTGGTGGGGAAAAAGGACGAAATTCTGGG
>JAZFRU010000473.1:0-2491 GCA_036445815.1 Acidobacteriota bacterium
CTGGCACTCACGGCTGTTCCGGGCAGAACCTCGTGCTGGATGTTTAAATTCCACTGGTACATGTGGGGATTACGCATATAGTCGAAGGGAAAGATCTGAAGGTCGGGGTCTCCCAGACCTTCGTCCACAATCTTATCGAAAATATTCGGAAAACAACTTCCGTTTTGGCCAGAGCACCCGCCGCGGATGGTCGAGCCCCCCACCTGTGTCTCCAGGGCGAAGGGCTGAGTACGGAAGATTGCCCGCCGAAAGGTATCCGGTTGGATATGATTGTAAAAGAGCCCAGCTCCCAGCCGAATGGCGGTCCTTCCCGCTCCGGTGGGATCCCAGGCGATACCCACTCGAGGCATGATACTGGCCTTGGAAGGATTGTTGAACCAGGCTTCGTCGGTGTTGATCTGGGCGTTGTAGGTCACCGCCGTATCGTTCAAAGGATCCCGTAGGTTGGCTAACTTACCCTGGACCTCATTGGGCACGGTGTAAAACTCGTGGCGGAAACCCAGGTTGAAGGTCAAATTGGGAGAAAACTGGTAGTCGTCCTGGATGTACCAACCCACGACGTTCATGCGAAGTCCCCGAATACTGGTGCCCTCAGGCGAAACGTCGCCCCGAAAATCTCTGGGTACGTTCGTCAAGAAGTCGGTCAGGCTGCGAAAACGAAATTCTCCCGCTGGACGGGATGGGCTGTCGCCGTTGAGCTGAAGGCGTTTCCAGGTAAATCCGATTTTTAAGGAGTGGGCACCCCGGTTGTAGCTGATGTCGTCCATATACTCAAAGCTGTTGGTCTTGCGATCCGCCCAGGCCCGGCCCAGACCCACAGGGGAAAGGCCGCTGGTGTCGATAAGACCTGAAACATACTCGGCTCCCAGAGGTGCTCTCCAGGCCGATTCGGGAACGAAGCGAAGGCTGGTATCTGTAAGGGGATCTTCGGAACCTTGGTTCCCGATCCCTCGACGGTTGAATCCAAAGCGGAAGGTGTTCAGCAATGAAGGCGAGAAAATATGTTGATGCTCGATAGTCGAAAACCGATTGATGACAAAGTCTTCAATCTGCCACCGGTCGATGGCGAAGGGATTGATCCGCTCAGAGTCCTGCCAGGTCAAGCGTATAAAAATGGAATCCGAGTCGGAGAATTGGTGATCGACCCGACCTTGATAGAACTCTTCATTGGTGGGCTGGGAATTCGTGATCGATTCTCTTGTGATGCCATTCCCCAGGTCGGTGGCTCCGGCTCCCGGCAGGGGGTAATGGGCAAACCACTGGAGAACCGTGGGGTCCAGACCTGTTACCGGAACGCCGTTTATGACACCCGTCCGTGCTTCCAGGGTGGGAACACGGATCTGGTCGGTTCGGGTCAACCGCTCTTTAAAACTCTCGAAGTTGAAGAAGAAGAAGGTCTTGTTTGGAACGATGGGGCCTCCGATGCTGAACCCAAACTGATTGCGTTTGAACTCTCCCTTCTCCTTGCCTACGAAAGCGCCGGAGGAATCGGTAATGATGGGAGCCCGAAAAGGGGAGGCGTCCAGATTGTCGTTGCGGTGAAACCAATAGACCGAGCCATGAAAATTATTGGTGCCCGCCTTGGTGACCACGTTGATGATGCCTCCCGAGGCACCTCCATACTCGGCACTGTAGGAGTTCTTTTCGATCTTGAACTCCTGGACGGCTTCGCTGCCGATAAAATTGCCCGAGACACCTGAAGGAACACTCTGGTCCAAACCCTTGGTGTCTGTTCCGTCCAGCAAAACTCCCACATCGTTGGGACGAGCGCCGCCAATGCTGACCTTCTGGCTGTAGCCGCGGCTTGCATTGCCGGATTGGCGCGAAGAGATATTGGCGGCTCCTGTCCCCAACGATAACAGAGTGGTCAAATCACGACCGTTCAGGGGAAGCTCCATAACCGTTTGCCGGTCCACCAGATCCCCCAGGCTGCTGGAGGTGGTCTCGATCAACGAGGCCGCCCCGGTGACCGTCACTCGCTCGCTGATCTCTCCTATGGCAAGGGTGAGATTCACCACAGCCTGCTGGCCCAGAGTCAAGGCGATGCCGGTTCGGACGGAGGTCTGAAACCCGGGAAGGCTTGCCACCACCTCATAATTTCCCAAAGACAAATTGGAGAAGCGGTATCGGCCCTCATCGTCGGAAATGTCGGTTCTGGATGCTCCGGTATCTGTGCGCGTTACCGTGACCTCAGTTCCGGGAAGCACCGCACCTGTTGCATCGGCGACGGTTCCCAGGATGGTTCCCGAGGTGACCTGGGCCCAGGCCGGGGAAAAGAAAATGCTGACGACAAAAAGGATGGGAAAGAGTTTGAACATGGCTTGTTCTCCCTTGGTGATTAGGATTTAGGATGCCTTGAGGTAAACGTAGAAAACACGCATCGTTTCAAAAGATCTGCCCACAGGAATACACCGTCTGGGCTGGGTTGTCAATGTATTTTCTCGCTAGTGAATCATGAGTGAACGCATATCCATGAAAAAAGATACTAACA
>JAZFRU010000474.1:0-8210 GCA_036445815.1 Acidobacteriota bacterium
ATAGTTTCTGGTGGTCGCGGGCCAGAATTCTGGCCTTCCGGCGCTCCAGGGCACTGGCGATATTTATCACCACATCTATCTGGTCCAGGGGTTTGATAATGTAAGCGAAAGCCCCGCTCCGCAACAATTCCATGGCCGTTCCTCGATCATCGATGGCCGTGGCCATGACGACCGCAGTGTCCGGGTACTGCTCGATCACAGAATGAAGAAGGACCTCGCCTGATTGTCCCGGCATCATGAGATCCAGGAGAATCAGGGAAAAACTTTCTTCTTCGAGTCTCTTTCGGGCTTCCTCCACGTTGGCCGCCGTGCGCCATCGGTAGCCTTCCTTCTCCAGCCACCGGGAGACGACTTTACGTATCGAAGGTTCGTCATCGACAATCAAGATCATTTCTTGCGGGGTACTCATTGAGTCAAGCCTCCTTCTCGAATCTAGATGGATTTATGGTTATCCTTTCTTTCAAGTTCGACCGCCTCACCAGGTCGTCTGCGACCGTGAGATGTTTCGTGTTATCACCTCTGAAGTACAGACAATACCTTTTGGATCAGGGCGTGAGGCTCAAATGGTTTGGGGAGAAAGGGATGACCCTGGTCCCGAATTTCTGTGACCCTGGATGTTCCGCCCGTGTAACCCGACATGAATAAGACCTTCAAATCCGGCTTCTGCGCCAGCAATTCCCGGTACAGGTCAGAACCATTGCCTCCCGGCATGATGACGTCCGTGATCAGGAGGTCGATCTCCTGGCGGTGCTCTGAAAAAAGGAGCCTGGCCTGCGCTGGATTCTCCGTAGAATGGAGGGTGAATCCTTCCCCTTTTAAAACTCGTTCGGCAAATCTTCTGACAGGCCTGTCGTCTTCTGCTAATAAAATGACTTTCGTATGTGTGTCCTCTTTCCGGTGGCTATCCGGCTGGGCGAATTCCTCTGACCCCTGGTTGAGAACAGGGAAGTAAATCGTGAATGTGGTCCCCTCTCCGGTTTTACTATTCAATTCAATATATCCGTCGTGCTGTTTCACGATCCCGTAGACGGTGGAGAGCCCCAGGCCTGTCCCCTTACCCACATCCTTGGTGGTGAAAAACGGATCAAAGATGCGGCCGATGGTCTTCGGGTCGATGCCGCATCCGTTGTCTGAGACGGTGAGAGTCAGATACGATCCAGCCGGGACCTCGCGCCGGGGAAAGGCCAGTTTCACCCTTTCGGTCTGGATCGTGAATTTTCCACCATTGGGCATGGCATCTCTTGAGTTCACCGCCAGGTTCATCAGAATCTGTTCGATCTGTCCACCATCCGCCTTGATGATCGTGTTTCCAGCCTGACTCTTGACCTGGAGGTCAACATCTTCTCCGATGACTCGAGTCATTATTTTCATGAAATTTGTGATCAAGCTGTCCAGATTCAGTTGTGTCACTTTGGGCGGCAGTTGCCGGCTGAAGGTCAAGAGTTGTCGAGTCAGCCCAGCGGCCCGACCACCCAGTTCGTGGATTTCCCTCAAATCGTCATAAATCATGGAGTCGGAGTCGAGTTGTTCAAGGACCAGGGAGGAAAGCCCGTTGATACCGGTCAGAATGTTGTTGAAGTCGTGGGCCACACCTCCTGCCAGGATACCAATCGCCTCCATCTTCTGGGATTGAAAAAGTTGTTCCTTGAGGGTATTTTCCTCGGTGAGATCTCGAATCAGTGCGCAGTAAGCGCGTCCCGTTTCGGTGAGCCAACTCGAGAGACTGAGCTCAATCGGAAACTCGCTGCCGTCCTTTTTCAAGGCGTTCACTTGAAGCTTTCGGTGTGCCTCACCGGCGCCTTCAGTGGCGCAGATCTGGTCGATTCCTTTCCGATGCCCATCTCGAAAGCGTTGGGCCATCAGCAGTTCGATCGGCATTCCTGTCGCCTCCTGCTCCTCATAACCGAACATCTGAGTCGCCGCTGGGTTCCACGACACAATTTTCTGCTTCACATCGGCCACGATCACTGCAGAATGGGAAGACTGCACCACAGAACGATATCGTTCCTCCGAATCTCGCAGTGTTATGTCTGCCTTTCGTTGTTCGAGCGCTCTCTGGATGAGAAGGAGCAACTCCTCCAAACCATAAGGTTTTTTCAGGTACCCATAGCCTCCTGCGTTGGCCACCTGGCTGGCGAGGTCTTCTGAGCCGTGTCCGGTCACTACGATGCAGGCAGTATTGGGCGAGACTTTCTTGCACTCATTGAGCAGTTCCAGGCCGGAGAGACCTGGTAGTTTGAGGTCAATCAGGGCCACCGCCGGTCTCTCCGTCTTGAGCCACTCCAGGGCAGACTCGCCGTCAGCCACGGCGAAGGGGAAGGCCTGTTTTTGTTTGAGAATATCGACAAGCACCGTTCTCTGGTTGACATCATCATCCACGATTAAAATGGTCTCTCTCTCCATGGGGCTCCTCTCCGAACCAGATTCCTCCTCTGTTTCGAATAACGACTCGAAAGTTGAGAGGATCTGTGAAAAAAACTTGATTTCACGATAAAGCCATCGGCACCCGCCTTCTCCGAGGCACTTCGATAGGCCGGATTGTCGTGAACGGTCTGGATGATCACTTTCGGGGGGGACGGTTGTGATTTGATTTTCTGTGTCGCTTCGATGCCGTTCATTCCGGGCATCACCAGATCGATCAAAACACAGTCAGGTGAAAGCTCTCGAGTCTGTTGGATGGCTGATTGGCCCGAGGAGGCGCATCCCACGATTTGCAACTGCGTCTGAGAGCGCAAGAACTGCTCGGCTGATTTCAGGAATTCCCGATTGCCATCTACAAGCAAGATGCTTGGTTGTTTCACCTTCCACCTCCATCGGTGATATGTTGCTCTACTTCTACTTTGTCAGACGGGAACCAGGGGGACTAGTCGGGGAAACCCTGAGGAAGGGCAGGAAAAAACCTTAGCGAGGATTGGGTATTAAATACCTGCTGCGCCGGTCTGTAGGCAAGGTCAATGTAGTGGCACTCCAGGAGCGGCCTCGCTCCGTTCGGCCGCGTTCCAGGTTTCACGTTCCACGAAAGGGAATGTAGGGGCGCACGGCGTGCGCCCCTCCGGATTCGGCGCCCTAAGGCGCCTCCCACACTCCGGCCCCACGTTAAACGTGAAACCTGAAACGTGAAACGCGCGGGGCGAAGGCCCGCGCCCTGAGGCGCCTCCCACAGTCCGGATTCACGTCAAACGTGAAACGCGCGGGTCGAAGACCCACGCTCCACCCCTTCATGAATCCAGCGAAACAAGGCCCGAACGAATGGCAAAGCGCACCAGGCCGGGAACATCATGAATGTCGAGTTTTGCCATCAATTGACTTCGATGGGTTTCCACCGTTTTGATGCTGATATTGAGCTGATGAGCGATCTCTTTGGTGGTTTGGCCTTCGGCAATCAATTGCAAAATCTCCCGCTGACGGGGAGTCAGTTGCGCCAGCGGTTCGGGCTGATCATTGAGGCCCCACAGGAAATTGTCGATGACTCGCTTGGATATGGCCGGGCTGAGGTAAACTTCGTCGCGCAGGACGGCTGAAATAGCCAGTTCCAGTTCGACCCTGGCCGAGTCCTTGATGAGATAACCGGAGGCTCCTGCCCGCAAGGCTTGAATAACATACTCTTCATGGGTATGCATGGAAAGGATGATCACTTTGACATTGGGGAAGTCCTTGGAGATTCGAGCGGTAGTCTCAAGGCCATTGAGTTGCTTCATGGCGATATCCATCAAAACAACATCAGGCGACTGGGTTTGGATCAGTTTCAAGGCCTCCCGACCGTTGTCTGCTTCGGTCACCCTGTCGACCATCTCCGCGCTTTCCAGGAGGGCTCGAATGCCTGCCCGGACCAGAGCATGGTCATCCACCAGTAATACCCGTAAGGACTTCTTCATCATTCCCTTTACCGGTTGTCGACCTCCACTGGCACAGGGAAATAGGCGTGCACCTCGGTTCCCTGTCCCGGCATGGAATGATATTCAACTCTTCCTCCCACGTCGGCTGCCCGTTCCTCGATCCCCATCAGGCCGAAACTTTCCGCCTGAGAGGCCCGGGTACGTGCATCGGCGTGATTGAACCCCACTCCGTCGTCGCGGACGAGCAGGTGCAAGATGGCGTTCTCCTGTCTGACTTCCACCGAAACTCTTTTGGCCTGGGCATGGCGCACCACGTTGGTCACCGCTTCCTGGGCAATGCGGAAGCAGGCAGTTTCAATGTCTCCATTCATCCGACCGAGGGAAGGGTCTGGAATGAACTCGGCCTGGAGCCCGGACCGCTGACCCTGTTGATCCAGGTACCAACCGAGAGCGGCAATCAGTCCCAGGTCGTCCAGCAGGGGAGGACGCAAGTCCAGCGAAAGCTGGCGGACCTGGGTCAGGAGCTGGTCCAGCATTCGGATGCTCTCTTCCAGTTGCCGTGGAGCAGTTTCTGGCCCGAAAGCTCCCCCCAGTGCTTGTAAGTTGAGTTTGATAGCGGTCAGCAACTGGCCGATTTCATCATGCAGTTCGCGAGCCAGATGGCTCCGCTCCACTTCCTGCACCTGGAGCAAGCGGCGGGAAAGCGAGTGCAGCCGATCGTCGGCTTCCTGCTTTTCAACGGCCCTCACGATAAGGAGAAGAAGTTGCTCCATATCGAAAGGCTTTCTCAGGTAGCCGTAGGCTCCCTGATTCACGACCTCGCTTGCTATTTCCTCTGAGCCGAATCCGGTCAGCATGATGCACTGGGTAGCGGGGGAGTTCTTCTGAATTCCCTGGAGTACCTCCAGGCCGGAGATATCCTCGAGTTTGAAGTCAATCAAGGCCACTGTCGGCTGCTGTTCCCTGGCCAGTTCCAGGGCCGACTGCCCCTCGGACACCGCTTCAGGCGTGTAGCCTTTTTGTTGGAGGATGTCGCAAAGAACCGTCCTTTCATGCTTATCATCCTCCACGATCAGAATCGTCTTTTTTCTGTCCGTGGTTATCACCTCCCGGGAAGCGGCTCCAAACTTCTAATCAGACTCTGGCGATGGGCGGCTACAAGGTGTTGTTGCAGGACCGGGAAGTTCAGGGGTTTTTCAAGGCATGGGATCTTCTGTATCTCCAGGTCGGCGAGGATCGTTGGGGCTATTTCATCCAAGTAGCCGGTCACCAGGATTATGTCCAGATGAGGGTGCTCTGTCTGGAGTTGTTTGAGAATATCCAGGCCATCGATTCCATTTAACTTCAGGTCAAGCAGGACGATCTGGCAGCCTTCGGGCTGAAAATCTCGGACCCAATCCAGGGGATTCTCGACCTCGGCGACGGCAATGCCAGTATTCTGTATGAGGTCTCTCATCGTCTGGCGAAATCCGGGATCGTCATCCACAAGGACCACTTCGAAACCCTTGGCAAGAGTCCTGAGAAAGGAGAGTAGCGCAGGCACTATCAAAGGCTTGTCCAAAACCGCCAGGATTCCTTCTCTGAGTCCCTCCTTAATGAGACTGTCGTGCGCGTAAGCCGTCATCAACACCACCGGCAGCTCCGGCTGAAGGGCTTTGATCGCCTGGTGGAGTTCGATCCCATTCATCGAAGGCATCCTCACATCGGTAAAAACACAGTCAAAGGGGCGGCCGTCTTTTTGGGACGCCTTCAGCTTCTCCAGAGCCTCAGAACCTGAATCAGCCCCCTCGACCTGATGGTCATGGAGAGTCAGGATGTCCACCAGCGTCTGGACCAACCCCGGTTCGTCGTCCACGATCAACAGTCGTAGGCTCTCGCTCATGACACATCCCCCTGGTTGGGCAGGATCATCGTGAAGGTGCTGCCCTCGCCCTGTCGGCTCTCCACCTGGAGGCTCCCCCCGTTTTGCTCCATCAGGCTCTTGGCGATCGACAAACCAAATCCGATACCCCGGGCCTTGGTGGTGAAGAGCGGTTCAAATATGTGTTCGATATTCTTCCTGGAGATGCCGCACCCGGTGTCCGTCAGGGATAGGCGTACGGCACTCTCTTCCGCTTCCGCCTCAATGGTGAGTTGACCCCCTTCGGGCATGGCCTGGCGGGCGTTGGCAAGCAGATTGACCAGCACCTGTTCGATCTGCCCGGAATCGACATGCACCGGAGTCAGACCGGAGGCAATCTCCCGGGTGATGCTGATTCCAAGGGAGCCATGTTCCGGTTGCTGTTCCAGGGCACGGTCAAGCAAATCCCCAACTGCAACCTCGTCCCGAACGGGACTCTTCAGGCGAGTCAGGTTCATCAGATCCGAGATGATCCTTCCCGCTCGTTCGACCTCCGAGGAAATGATTCCCAGATATTCACGGACCTTCTCGTCGGGATCGGTCAGGATCGACTGGAGATAATAAACGGCATTGGAGATCACGCCCAGAGGATTGCGGAGTTCATGTCCCACGCTGCCGGACATTTTTCCCAGTACTGCCAGTTTCTCCTGGCGGACGATCTCACGCTGAGCCCGTTGCAGTTCCTGGGTGCGTTCCTCTACTCTGTCTTCGAGGTCATCAGCGTAGGCTTTCAGCTTCTGCTGGGACTGCTGGAGTTCGTCCACGACCGGATTGCCGATGTGCTGGAAAAGCCTGATTCCCGCCAGGATGAGCCCGAGGTTGATTACGAACACAACCAATCCGGTCCTGACAAAGGGGGCTCGAAGTTCACTCAGCTCGATCTTGGCAACCACACCCATGGCCAATTCTGGAACGGGTTCGTAGGCCGCCAATACCTGGGTCCCCCGATAGTCCAAACCGACAAGTACCCCGGACCTTCCCAATAGCGCCTCCCGCATCGGCTCAGCCAGTTGTGAGTCGAAGGCGAGAGGTGGGATGGTCTCGTTTTCCTGTTGCCGCTGGTTCAGTTCAAAGATAATCTGATCACCCTCGCGCCTGGCCAGTGTAAATTCGAGTTCCTCATAGCCCTGGAAGGTCTCGTGAGCCTCCCTGATCTGCTGCATTGTTGCAGCTCTGGCCCCGCCTTGAATGGAATTGGCGCTGTATTGTCGGTCGAATCGCGCCATGGCACCCATCAGTTCCGACCAACTGGTGACGGTCTCTGTCAGGCGTTGCTCAGCCTGGGTAAAAGATGTTTGATACAAGGCAAACACCCCCACAGTCATGCCGCCTATCGAAACGGCCAGCATTCCGAGAATCAAGCTGCCAACAAATCCAGGCTTTTTCATGGATTTCCCTCTTGCTTGAGTTCTTTGGGCCCCTGCTTTCGGACCGCACCCTGGCACAGTTCTCGTACGAAGTCCCCGGTGCCCCCGACACTGGGTATGAGCTTTTTATCGAAGCTCAAAGGTGCCTTGAGACCCTCACTGGACCCCCATTTCGGTTGTGAGTCATGGTTTCGTCATTTCTCCGATTGGGTTTGCCAAGGAGAAAAACACCCGTCGCTTCAGAAGCGATCTATATATTGAGTTTGAGTTGAGTGGATTGGAGTGGTCGCCGGCGATCAGACAGGTCGGGGCACAGCCAGTCTGCCCGACTGCCAAGATGCCCATCTCGCAGAGATTTCGGACCACGGTTGTTCCTCCATCGGGAGATTGTTTCCCCCATCAGATCTGCCAATCTCGGCAGAGTGAACACCCCTCGTTTGAAGTCAACGCCACTGTCCTGTTTCGAGCGAAGCCTCAATACTCAGTTCTGGAGACCATCTATGCCTCAAAAGACGTTTCACTGCTCCTCGCAGGTAAGGCCAAATGAGAAAAGTTCTCACCTCCCATTTTACCAGTTTTCTGTCAACCGGCGGGTGGTTTCGTCGAAACGAAGATTCGTACCGGGAAACTTCTGGAGGGGGGGACTAGGATCCCCACCAACCCGAAGAGACTTTCTTTAAGCTTTCATGAGCCGTACAGTTGGACGAACAGTGGACCGAGACTCGGGTCTGTGAAACTGGAGGAGATGATGCATAAGTGATACACTTACGGAAAAGAAGAGGCATGTGCTCATGGCGACAACCAAGAAGCGAATTAACGTAACCATTGATGATGAGACCTACGCGGCCTTGAAGAAATTATCGGAGAGTCGAGGGAAATCCATCTCCAGTGTCAGTCTCAGTTTGATTGAACGTGCGCTGGAGTTCCAGGAGGATCGCCACTTTTCCCGTATTGCCGACGAGCGGCTTGCCAAGAAAGGGAAACGTATTGCGCACCAGAAAGCCTGGGAGTGACTTATCGGATTGAATATCTCCAGAGCGTTGTTGGAGAGGATATTCCGAAATTATCAAGAACTGAGAAGCAACGGATTCGAAAAGCAATCGAAGA
>JAZFRU010000475.1:0-4508 GCA_036445815.1 Acidobacteriota bacterium
GGCAGGTTGCGATTCTGCATCCAGAGAGTCGGATCGGGCGGACGCGCTCCCCAGGTGAGTTTCGGCTTGTACAACACGAAAATATCCCAGGCGGTGTCTCCCCGGGGGTATCTCAACTGGCTGGTAAAGTTCTGAAGTCCAAATCCCCAAAGATCCCAGAAATGCTCCACTCTGGGATCATCCAGGAAAGCCGATGCTTCCAGGGCTGTCGACTGGTTGTCTCGCTGTAGAATAGGCGACCAGAGTACCAGTACCTTCAGCTTCGCGTTGGGGTTCTCTCTTAAAATTTGTCTTGTTTCGAGGGCCCCTCGAATACAGTTGGGTCAGGTAGGAGAAAAAACCAGCACCAGACGCGGCACATCGGCGGCTGCATTAAAAGCACTGGTGAACTCCTTGCCGTCAAAAGACAGGGGCTGGATATTTTGCTGTTCCCCGGGCTCCATCCAGTCGTCCTGATAGGCAACGGGAAAAGGAGACAGATTCTGTGAATACACCGGGAAGAGGGATCCCAGAAACAACAAAGAGATCAAAGCAACTATCTTCATGATGCCCTCAAAAATATCGAATCAAATCCAAGTGTGCAAGCCGCTTGTCAAATTAATTACCATTAGCAACGATCACCGCTTGGTCAGTTTGTTCAGAAAGCCCTTCCACCCCGACGTTGCGCCCGAACTCGCCGCAGAGGGCTTATCTCCCACCTGCCTCAAGGCCAAACCGACCGCTACAGCGAATTCACTCCCATTGGAGATCACGGCATCGGGTACATTGGATCCACTGCCTTGAATGGCCTGAAACGGACTCAAATACTCCACTGGAACCTGGAAAGTTTCCTGCAAGTACTCTCGTAAACCCTCGGTACGGCTGGCACCTCCGCAGATGTAAATGCTCTGCATTTCCTCGAACTCCGAAGTGGTCCTGAAATAATCGAACGTTTTCTGCACCTCAAGAGCAAGAATTTCCGAGACGGACTGCAAAACCGAGCTTACCGTAAGCTTCAGTTCGTCCGGTGACTCACCCTTCTTGTACTGCTCGGCTTCCTCATATGAAATACCCAGATCTCGCTGGACATACTCGGTGTAGTAGTTTCCGCCCATGCCAATGTCGCGAGTGAAAATAAACTTGTCCCCGGCGGCGATGTTCACGTTCATGATGGAAGCACCGATGTTCAGGAGTGCCACGACGCTGTCCGGGTCAGGCGCATAGTTCACCTCATAGGCGTTGTGCAGCGCAAAGGCGTCAATATCCATGACCATCGGTTGTCGTCCGGAAATCGAGATCACATCACTTTGACTGTCGACGGTCTCTCGCTTGGCGGCCACCAGAATGACATTGGTCCCGGTACCGTCTTCGGTGGGACCCAGCAGGTGGTAATCCAAATACACGTCGGCAATATCAAAAGGAATATACTGCTCGGCTTCCCACTGAATGGACTCCGCCACTTCCTCTGGATTGCTGACCGGAAGTGCGATCTTCTTGACGATAACGGCGTGCCCGGACACGGATCCGGCAACCTGATTCTCCTTGATATTTTCTGATTCGAATATTCGATTGATTAAACTGACGACACCTTCTGGTTTGGCGATCACCCCTTCAACGATGGTCCCTGCAGGCAAAACCCCAACCCCGGCCGCCTCGACCTGATAGCCACCTCTGCTCTGTTGCAGCGCCACCACCTTGACAGAGGAAGACCCTATGTCTAAACCGATCAATCGACTTGCCTTGGATCCAAATAAAGCCATGAGGATTACCTCCTGAAGATGACCAATCCCGGTTGGTTAAAAATCTTAAAACTCATTATGCGCCAAAAGGATATCTCCCGTCGAACGCCTTCCTCCCCTGGAAAGACGGTCACCACCTGGTGAAAGTATCACACCCTTATGCCAAATCCGCTTCACCCTCTTGGTTTTTCTTTTTCATTTCGTATTCAATGGTGGCTCGCACCTGCTCCAGAGGCACAACCCGACGCAGTTCTTCCAGAGTCGTCAACCCCTTCTCCACTTTCGTGAGCCCATCGGTGACCAGTGACATCAACCCACTTCTTCTGGCTTTCTCACGGACATCCAGGGTCTCGCCACCGATCGCCAACAGCATCTCAGGGGTCAACTCCCAGTATTCGTATAGACCGAGGCGCCCCTTATAACCGAGGTAATCGCAGACCGCACAGCCGACCCCGGTCATAAACTCCACCCCATCGCCTGGCCCCTCGGGATAGAACAGAGAAATCAGTGCCGGATCCGGCTCATAGGGCTGTCGGCATTTACTACAGGTGCGTCGTGCCAGTCGCTGGGAGACCACCGCCAAAAGGGCCTCGGCGGCAATCGCGCTTTCCACACCCAGGTTACGCAGACGCAGAATCGCTCCCACGCTGTCGTTGGCGTGCAGAGTGCTGAAAACCAGATGCCCCGTCATGGCTGCCCGGAAACAGGCCTGGGCAGTCCGCTCGTCTCTGATTTCTCCGATGAGAATAATATCGGGATCCTTACGCAGGAAACGGCGGGCGTATTCGTCAAAGGTGTTGCCAATGGCCTCGTTGACCTTGTACTGACAGATGCCGTCCAGATAGTACTCGACGGGATCCTCAGCCGTGACAATCTTTTTCTCCGGGCTGTTCAGATGAGCCAGCGTTGAATAGAGAGTGGTACTTTTGCCGCTGCCGGTGGGCCCCGTGAACAAAATCAATCCCTGAGGATTCTCGATGAGCATGAGATATTGAGACAACATCTTCGGAGGACACCCCAACCCGTCCAGAGGCAAAAGGTTCTTGCTGGTATCCAGAATTCGGATGACCGCATCCTGTCCGAAATCGGTGGAATGGAGATTGATGCGGAAGTCCACAAAGCGATCCTGCCCGATGCTCATCTTGAAGACACCGTCCTGTGATCTCCGGTGCTCGGTAATGTCCAGGCTTGAATCGACCTTGAATACCGAGATGACACTTCTCACCAAATCCTTGGTAATGGAGGTCTTGCGTTCCTGCAACAAACCGTCCATTCGGAACCGAACTCGGATGCGATTTTCCAGGTTCTCGATATGGATGTCGCTGGCTCCCTCAACAACTGCCCGGTACAGGACCTGGTTGATGACACGCCTGACCTTGGGCATATCTTCGGTGGCCACCAGATCCTTTCGGTCCAGTTCGGCGTCCATATCGATGGTTTCCATCTCCACCTGGTCCTCGACAATCCCCTGGAAGTTATAGAGATAAGCAATGCCTTCCTTGATGTTGGCTGGAGATGACAAAACAGGCTTCAGCTGATATCCGTGATGCCCCATCAGATTGTTCAAGGTATCGATCACCTTGAGATCATAGGGCTCCGCCATGGCGACCTCGAGTTCCTTGGTTTCGTAGTCCACGGCCAGGGGAAGCACCAGGTTGCGCTCGGCAAACCTCTGGGAAACCAGCTTACTCAACTCGAGTTCAAGATCCGCGGTCGAAAAACGACGATGTTCGTATCCCAGCTTCTCTGCCAGGTATATATAAATCGTATCTTCCGCAACGTATCCTTGCTGAACCAGCAGGGCCCCGAGTTTTTCATTGGAGTTTTTTTGTAATTCCAGGCAGGTGTCGAGCTGCTCCCGTTCAATGAATCCGTGCGCCATGAGGTACTCACCCAGCGTCATCTCTTCTGCCTTGAGATATTGACGACGCTCGTAGCACTCTCGGATGGCAACGCCCAAGGATTCGGGTTCGGCAATGACAATCTTGGGCATCAGGCCTGTGGACTGTCTCAACTCGGCGACCACCTGGGCGTCCAGATACACACCTGCCGCAACCAGCAGGTCGCCCTCGATCTCGAGCAAGGGAAGGACGGTGTGCTTTTGGGCCAGTTCTTCAGATACCAGGCGCAGGATCTGTGGATCGATAAACGAAGAAGGATCGAAGCCCTCCTTTCCCTGGTCCTGCTGCTCCGTCAAAAACTTCTCAAGGTCTTCCTGGGAAACAAACTCCAGATCCACCAGGATTGCCGAGATCGGCTTTGGGTCGGCCTCGTAGTGGGACCGATCGGCATAATCGATAAGCTCTTGATGGCGAAGCTCTACCGCTTCCGAGGGCTCAGCTGGGGCGGTCTCAGGACCTTCGGCGGGAGTCCCTTCCCGAACAGAATCGGCGGCCTGATCCACCGCCTCCTCAACCTTGGATCCATCAAACACACCCGCCAGGACTCCAGCCAGATCGGAGCCGGGAGAAGGCACAATATGGATCCGCTTGCCCAGGATCTGGCGAAGCTCCTTTAACTGCTTTGAAGAAAGCTCTCGATCAGCAGCCAGAAGCAGTGTTTTGGACCCAAACTGGCCCAGGGGGACCACTCCAAAGTCCTGCGCGACTTGCTTGGGGAAACTCTTGATCAGGTCGGAATCGACCTCCAGGGACAGCTTGAACTGGACCCCACCGTCAGCAGGGGGCTTCTCTTCTGATGGGGTGTGGGCTGAGCTGGACATATAGTTGAACTCGAAGTCCTCCGAGGCCTATCCATTATAGCAAATTCCAGGGTTGCCGGATTAATTGG
>JAZFRU010000476.1:0-3694 GCA_036445815.1 Acidobacteriota bacterium
TGGGCACTTCCGGGAACTAAACCCATCGACCAGACAGGGCCGAGCCGACGCTCGGCCCTGTCTTCTTTTCGCACAAGCGGCTCACCACTAAGACACCGAAGAGATTTTCACCACAGAGACACAAAGCACAGAGAAGAAAATTCTTTTCTTTTTCTTGACCGTTCAATCTCAGCATTACCGACGATGAAGCACAGGGTGAATCTTTACGCCGATGCGGTAGATCGGGTTTGAGATAGTTAGACGATAGAGCGGCGGCACCGGGATTGCTCCCTGATCGGTGGGCGCACGCCGTGCGCCCCTACACTTCTTGTCGTGGAACGTGGAACCTGGAACGTGAAACGCGGCTGAGCGACAGCGAGGCCGCTCCTACAGTTGCGGGAGAACCTTTTCGCCCAACAGAGTCACGGTGCGCTGGGCCAGTTCCAATGGCATATCGCCCATGGTGATTCGCAGATTGAATTGATTGACCCCGGCCTCCTGCTGGTACCGTTTAATACTGTCCAGGCATCTTTGAGGGCTTCCCACCAGCACGATTTCCTCCCCAACCGCCTCAAAGAGATCTTCCTGGGGATCCAGGGTGTTTCCCTGGTTGTCTTGAATGAGCCCCATCTTCCCGTAAAAGTTGAGAACCTGGCTCACATAGGGCCTTCCCTCGCTTCTGGCCTGTTCATCCGTCTCAGCCAGGAAGGTGGTACGATTCACGGCAACCACGGCATCCGAGGGATTCTTGCCCTTGGCCGCGAGCAGTTCCCGGTAACGGTGGGCCTGCTTCGTGACGGTGTCCAGATGATATTGAGTGGCACCATACCAGGCGTCGCCCAGTTCGGCCGCCCGCTCGACGGAACGACGAATTCTTCCACCTACCCAGATGGGGGGCCCTCCCGGTTGGACCGGTCCCGGGTAAACATTCCCTTTCACTTTGAAATGCCGGCCCTCGAATTCCTCCTCACCGGCCCACAATTTTTTGAGAAGAAGGAGCGCCTCATCCATCCGTGAACCGGCCTCCTCCGGAGGGACTCCATATCGTTTCATCACCGCGGGGTTCCCCACTCCCACACCGAGAATGAACCGCCCCCCGGAAATCTGATCCAGAATGAGCCCATCGTAGGCCAACTTGAGAGGATGCCAGAGGGGCAGCAGGGTAATGCCCGTGCCCAGCCGAAGACGGGTGTGTCTGGCCAGGGCTGATAAAACCAGAAGGGGTGACGCAACATGACCGGATTCCGGAAGACGAGGGCGATACTCCCCCGCCCATACCGAGTTGAACCCGTACCGTTCCGCCAGCTTCAACAGGACAACATAGTCATCCAGAAGGGCGTTCAGCGGTTTCGATGTGCTCCAGAAATCGAGTGCTAAACCAAATTGAACTGACAGGGCTCTTCCCTCCTTGTGACTGACGGCAAGTTAACTCAGTGCTCATCCTAACCGACACCTTTGGTGATAACAATAGTCAGGAGAGAACAGTAGAACCCTAGAACAATCGAACAATGAGGCGCGGCTCGTACCCAGAGAAACACATCGCTACCACTCGATGTTCCGGATTCTGTGGTTCCAGTGGCACTCTCTGTTAAATCAGTTGCCTTGAAACCCGACTGAGATTACGATTGAAGACACGATTACCCTGAATTCGTTCTCGGAAACGTGAAGGAGACATGAGCCATGAACCGAAAAGTCCTGTCACCCGTCTTGTTGTTTGTGTTGTGCGCATCCCTCGGCATCGGCTTCGGAGCCAACCAGGGTGTTGAGAGTCTGTCGCGTGGGCAATCCACCTGCGAAGCCCTGATGTGGACCCGCAATCTGACCATCACCCTGGCACGAATTGTGGAAGCGACCGATTCCACTCCAAGCTACTGTTATGTCAAGGGGACCATCGCGCCAGCGATCAGCTACCATGCACAGCTTCCCCTGCCGGAGAACTGGAATGGCCGGTTTGTGAACTGGGGAGACGGCGGCAAGGATGGGGATCTTGATTTCGCCGATCATCGAGTGGCCCAGGGCTACGCCGTGGCCAACAGCAATACCGGTCACGACAACGGTTCGGAGCCGCGAGCCTCCTTTGGCTTCAACAATCGGCAGGCCGAGATTGATTTCGGATATCGGGCCGTGCATCTGACCGTCAATGCCGCCAAGACCTTGATCGAGGCCTACTACGATCAACCACTCAGCTATTCCTATCATGAAGGCTGCTCCACCGGGGGGCGTCAAGGATTGATGGAAGCCCAGCGCTATCCCTTTGACTTTGATGGGATCATCGCCGGAGCTCCCGTCCATTATTACCAGGAATTGAACACCACTCACGTGTTCCTTCTGCAGAGGGTGTTCCGCGATGGTCTCGCCGGCAACCTGGCCTATGACACCGACGGGGACGGCACGCCGGAGAGTTTGACCAAAATCAACATGCTGCGCAACAAGGTACTGGCCAAGTGCGACGCCAACGATGGAATCGTCGACGGAGTCATCGATGATCCCTTGAGCTGCGAATTCAATCCCGACGTGGATCTGGCCACGGTGATGTGCAGTGGAGATGTTAACGCCGATGAATGCCTCACCCGGGCACAGGTTCGGACCATCAAGGATCTTTACCGCGGAAGCTACAACAGCAAAGGGGTCACTATTTTCAAGGGAAAACCCCTGGGATCGGAGTACTCCTGGGCCTACAGCGCCCTTCCCCATAAAGGCAACTCGATGGCTCCAGCCCGCATGTTCACCTCGGGTGATCACGCCAACTATCTATTTTACGACACGGATCCAGGTCTCACCCCGGCCGACCTCACCGACCCGACCCATGAATCGGACAAGAACCGGGTCATTCCCGAATGGGCCTGGTGGGACTTCAATATTGATGACATCAGCGACGGTGCAGGCGACGTTATGAAGGCCATCACCAACGCCACCGAGACTGATATGTCACGTTTCATGCTGGAGAACGACGGCAAACTGCTCCTGTATCACGGTTGGGGCGACGCCGACGCCCATCCCGAACCCACCCTGGACTACTACAATGAGGTGGTCAAAGACACCTTTAGCGGTGATCTCAACCGGGCCAAGAACCACACCCGGCTCTTCATGGCTCCGGGAATGGCCCACTGCGGCGGCGGCCCCGGCCCCAACGACTGGGACAAACTGGCCCCACTGGTGGACTGGGTGGAAAACGGCAACCCGCCGGATCATGTCGTGGCGACTCACAAGACCAATGGAGTGGTGGACAACGAACGGCGTGTCTGTGCCTACCCGCAGCAAGCCACTTATGTGGGCCCCGCAGGCGGCCAGAACAACCGGGCCAACTGGGTCGAGAGCAACTTCGCCTGCAGGTGAAGAGCTCGGGTCGCAGATCCGCCAACGGGTCTGCGACCCGAGCTCTTCACGTTTAAGGTTTAACGTTTAACGAAAAAGGCAAAAGAGAGCCGCTCACAGAGCGGCTGCTACAAAATCGTTTAATCTGAAAGTACACGGCCCAGACCGCCCACCTCCCTCTTCTCTGTTAACCAGCATTGCTCACACCTGCTCGTCACGAAGCGGCGCCGCCTTCATCTGAGCGAAGCGAAGAAAGGCCCGACCTGGCAAGGCGCGCAACTGAGACTGACGCAGACGTACTTGCAGTACGTCGAGGAGGTCGAAGGAAGCGCAACGCCGTCAGGACGGATGACCTCGACGACACAGTAGATCGTGTTTCGTGTAGCCAGGGCTGAGCCCG
>JAZFRU010000477.1:0-3284 GCA_036445815.1 Acidobacteriota bacterium
GCTCCAGGGCTTGTCTGTTCTCGGCAAACTTCTCAGGTAGGAACTTCAGGGCGACATTACGGCCCAATCGGGTGTCCTCGGCCTTGTAGACCACACCCATACCTCCGCCACCCAGCTTCTCTGTGATTTTGTAGTGGGAGATTTGAGTGCCGATCATCAGTGGGGCACTCCCAGATGCCGGGCCATTGCTGCAAAGATATCGGATTGGCGAATGAGGCCGTTCAATGGGTCAGCTCCGGGACCACTCGCGAAGACGGGCACGTGAGTACCCGTGTGTTCTTCAAAGATTCCGTCAGGCGATGAGTTGGTCGCGTACTGCACTGCCATGACCCCCCCGTGGGGCATGGTCAGCAAGGCCAGTCGACCCAGTGTGTACTGGGGGCCCAGGCCCCGGGCCTGTGCTCTATCCTTTGCAAGGCTGGGGTAAGAGACGATCTGTCCGGTTTGGCCATGGTCCGCGGTTACGATCAGTAGGGTGTCTGGTTGCTGCCGAGCAAACGCGATGGCACCAGCAACGGCCTGATCGAACGCCGCGGTTTCGCCGATCTGACCGCACGGGTTGCGCACGTGAGCCTGCTTGTCAATGGAGGCCCCTTCGACCATCAGGAAGAATCCACGCTGATTGTCCTCTGAAAGGGACTTCAGAGCCACGGCAGTCATTTCCGCCAGGCTCGGGAGGCCAGCGTGCCGGGGATTGGGAACACAGGCAAAGGGTACTGGAGAAATGGGCTCTCCCACCGAATCGAAGGCCATGAATTCGGCCCGACGCTGGTCCTCTCCCTGCCATTCCACGGCCATCGTACCGGAAGCAAACAGGCCCAGCAGCATCGTGCCTGGCTCGGCTGCCGTCAGATCATCCGGTTGGGTGATCACGCGATAGCCGGCGGCGCGGGCCAGATCCAGGACGGTTTGTGCTGAGTCCTCCGGCAAGGGTTGCTCGAACGAACTGATGCCGCCTCCCAGGAGTACGGTGGTCTCGGATGCGATTAACTGTTCGGCAATAGACCCCAGGCCACCGTTGGACTTGAGCTCTTCCTGGCACCCCTTCTCCGGCCCGAAAATCCCCAGGGGGTTGAGCATGTCCCTCGGCCCCATGCAGTGGCGGTTCCGGATGTGAGTCGCAAATGCTGCGGGGGTGGCATCCGCTATACTGGCTGTAGTGACCAGCCCGGTCCGATAGCCTGCATCGCGGGCTAGTTCCAGAATCGTGACCAGATCCCGATCAGTACCCGCAGTGGTGGCAATCCGACCGATCGAGGTGATCTCTCCTGTGGCCATTGCGGTGGCGGAGTTGGCGGAATCGGCCACGTAGACGGGGCGCGATGGATCGTCTTCGGCTACTGTCAACACTTTGGAGGCGCCCGTCACCGGTAAACCTTCCATGACGAACGCTCCGTCCGGACCCTGGAGGTAGTTGCGTGCCAGGGTGAGTTGGTGATCGTCCAACCCGTCCCCAATCAGAAGGATCACATTGCGGGGAGCGGCAGCCGGTTCTGTAGTTTGACTCGAACAGGCGGAGGCCAGGAATGTGGCCAGCACGACAATCCCTATTACAAGGGAGCTAAGTGTCAGACGTTTCATCATCTCCTCCTTCTTGGTTGTGTCCGACCACACCCATACCACCACCACCCAGCTTCTCTGTGATTTTGTAGTGGGAGATGGTCTGGTTGAGCATGGCTTAGTTGGTGGGGACGAGGCGTTTGAGTTCTTCAGACCAGTTCAAAATCCAGTTGATGGGTGGCCGATCGGTCGTGGTCTGCTTGAACATGAGGAATCTCTGACCGTCCGGGCTCACATCGTATGCGCGCCCCCTGGTGCTTCCGGGAGAGTATGAGTCCGGAAAGATACTTTCCGGAATTCCCGCACTGAAGGTCGGCTCGCTTTCGACGGTGACCCTCATCATGGCACCATCGCCGCGGTAGAACAAATCCGTACCCTGTTGCGACCACACCGGTCCATAGCCGGCACCGACCTGCCATCTTTTGGAGTCCACGTCTGGAAAAGGCCTTACCCAGATCTCGGGTGTTCCCACCTCAGTGGATTCGTAGGCCATCCACCGCCCATCGGGTGAAATCGCCGGGGAGGATACTCCATATTCTTCTTGCAAGAGTGAACTCCGTTTCCCGCCACCCTCTATCGGCAGCTCACTGATGATGTTGGCAGGAAGTTCCATAAGCGTGAGAGCATCGCCGTTACGAGACCAGGAATAGGCGTAGAGGTCCTGATCGGGGTCGGAGGCGAGTTCGTTGGTTGATCCAGTACCGTCGGCTGTCTTCCAGAAGAGATCGAGACTACCGCCACCTCTCTCCTGAGAGAATACGATGCGTTGACCATCGGGTGACCACAGTGGTGAATTAGCCACCTGCCCATTGGTGAGGTGCATCATGTCTTCACGTGTCAGATTCCAAACCCGAAGCCCCTGATCCTCTGGGTTATTCAAGGAAACGGCGATTTGCTCTCCGTTGGGTGATACACGCGGGTTGAAATAGTTGCCGGGAGGCACCGCGAGTTGTTCTTCTGTTCCGTCCCGGCCCACCCAAACCAGGGTTCGGTTGACCGAAGAAGCAGACACATAGACTAACGATCCTTCATTGGCAAGGGTGTACATTGCCCATCCACCCCCAGAATTGACCTGGACATTCTCGAGCATCAGGGTAGACTCTCCGGTCAACTCCAGAGTCTCGATATCAAAGGGTGCCGCCCACAGCGATGTTTCTCGTGCGAATACCAGGTGTCCGGAGGAAGCAAAGTGGGCATCAGTGCCATTTTCAAGGACATGTTGGGTCAACGTCTCCAGCGACAGAACCGCGATCCGCTTGTCCGAGATGGGGCCTTGCTGCGAGATGGTGAACAGCACCGCCCTTCCATCAGGCAAAAACTCCGGCCAATTGTGACGTTCCCCTTCATCCGCCGGTACGGTGAGTTGCTCCGGTTCCCCTCCTGAAGCCGATACCTGCATTAGACCGGGCGCGGCATTAGAAGCAAAGACGATCGTGTCATCCGGTCCCCAACTCGCCCCACGTCGAAAGCCAACCGAAGCAAGTGTCATCACCGACCCGCTGGAGAGAGAGACCTTCTTCAGTTCGCTCAGTGTAAAGAACCCGACCTCTTCACCGTCCGGTGAGAAGAACGGATGGGTAGCTTCCTCGGTGCCTCGAATGGGGGTTGCCTCTACCTCGTCCCGGGCACGAACGAAGAGCCGTCGCACCTGACCGCGCCGCGCCGCGTAGACTAAACGCTCCCCATCCGGTGACAGCGCCAACCCTTCGTTGACGTCGATTACA
>JAZFRU010000478.1:0-2453 GCA_036445815.1 Acidobacteriota bacterium
TCGCCTCCGGCATGAGCACCCAGGGGCCCGGGCGGGACAGGAGTGGGAACTGTTTTTCAAGCCACTGGTTGATTGAGGGCTGTCGGGGGGCCCGGAGCAGGCTCCCACTGGCCAGTTGTTCCCAGAAGGTCTTGGGGCGAGGATAGAGAACCAGTTCGATCTCTTCATTTTCTTTGATTCCCAGGATCTCTTCCATATGTTCAATGGCGGTTTGCAGCCCTCCCAGTTCATCCACCAATCCCAGTTCCCTGGCCTGAGCCCCCGTGTAGATTCGACCTCGTGCCATGGGTTCCAGTTCTTCAAAAGCCATCTGACGACCTTCAGCGGCCTTGCCGACAAAGGTCTCATAGGTATCTTCAATCCAGGACTCCACACTTCGTCTTTGGGCATCGCTAAGCGAGGAATTGATGGAGAAAATATCGGCGTTGGGTGAGGTCTTGACCTTGTCGATGCTGATTCCCAACCACTGATAGAGACCTGCCAAATCGAACTTCCCAAAGATGACGCCAATCGATCCGGTAATGGTAGAAGGCTGGCTGATGATTTCACGAGCGGCCATGGAAATGTAGTAACCTCCGGAACCCGCCACTCCGGACATGGTGACCACCACGGGTTTGCCTGCCTCTTCGAGCAGTGAGACTTCCTTCCAGATCATGTCCGATCCCACTGCCGATCCACCTGGGCTGTCCACTCGGAGAATGACGCCTTTGAGATCGTTGTTGTTGCGAACCTGACGCAGATGAGAGGCCATCGACATTCCCCCCATGGTTTCTGAGAAGGGATCACTGTCGCCCGAGGTGATGGTTCCCAGGCCTCCTACCAGAGCGACCTTGTGTTCGGATCGGGTGTGAAATTCTTCCTCTGCCACGGCCAGATAATGGCTGGCCGTGACCCCTTGATACTTGCCGGATTCACCTTCTTCGAATAGGTCCAGTACTTCATTTTCGTATCCGAGGCCGTCAATCAAATGTTCTTCCACAGCCTTTGTGCCGGAGGCAACACCGCTTTGAAGAAACTCCCGGACGCTTTCTTCACTCACATTTCTGTCCCGGGAAAGTACGGTGACCAGGCGACTCTCGATGTCCTCCAGAATGGACTCGTACATCTCTCGAATCTCAGGAGTCATGTTCTCCCGGGTGTATGATTCGGCGCTTTTGTATTCTTTGAACTGGATGAATTCAGGTTTGATGCCCAGTTTTTCCATGGTTGTCTTGTAAAACGTGACTTCGGCCACAAGGCCATTGACCAGAAGTCCGGCATCCGGATTGAGGGTTATGGAGTCAGCGGCGGCGGCCAGGTAGAGTTCCGGATCTCTCACCATGTCGAGGGCCAGGAAAACATGAAGGGGTTTCCCTGACTGGCGAAATTCCATCATGTAGTCTCGGAACTCCTCAATCTGGGCCCAGCTCAGCAGAAGTGGATGGATCTCGAGATAGACCCCGGAGACCCGGTCATCCCGGGCCGCATATTGGAGTGTCTTGCCCATCTCCCACAGGCTTGAGGTTTCCAATCCGAGGAACTGGGTCAAGATATTTTGTTGCGGGAGTTCATTCAGAGGTCCTATCAGACGGAACTCCACAACCGTGCCCTTTTCGATCTGAATCGGGGTTCCGGAGATGAGAGCGTACCCGATTCCCACGGCCACGGCCATGACCACGACCCCTACAATGACCACGGCTAAAATCCATACGATTATTCGGCGCATACAGGGATTCTAGCCGGGGGGCAGGGCGTTAATCCATTTTTTCTTGAAATTATCGGGCAAATTATCCACTATGAAGCGCTATGAATACACCAAAGATCAGGGTTGGTTTTATCGGTCTGGGGATTATGGGGCAGCCCATGGCCGGACACCTGCTTGGGGCGGGCTATCCTCTCAGCGTCTACAACCGAACCACTTCAAAGGCGGAGGATTTGGCCTCCAAGGGGGCTCGTCTGAAGGCGTCTCCGGCGGAAGTGGCCGCCGATTCAGAGGTCATCATCACCATGGTGTCCGACTCGCCCGATGTGAAAGAGGTGATCGCCGGATCTGAAGGGGTGGTCAAGGCAATCAAGCCCGATTCGGTGGTTGTCGATATGAGTACCATCTCTCCCGGAGTCGAGCGCGAGCTGGACCAGCTGCTTCAAACACAGGGTTGTCATCTGGTTGATGCGCCGGTTTCCGGTGGCGATGTGGGTGCTCGAAACGCCTCGCTGGCCATCATGGCAGGTGGAGACCGGGCCGTTTTTGAGCGCGTGGAACCTCTCTTGGGAGTGATGGGACAACCGACCTATTGTGGGGCGGTGGGGTGTGGTCAGCTCACCAAGCTGTGCAACCAGATATTGGTGGTGGCGACGCTGTTGGGAGTGAGTGAAGCCCTGGCTTTTGCCAAAAAGAATCACCTGGATTCTCGGGTGATGGTGGAAGCAACCCGGGGAGGAGCCGCCGGAAGCTGGCAGCTGTCCAACCTGGC